>NZ_JBEXVQ010000044.1:0-83498 GCF_040629405.1 Lentzea sp. NPDC005914
CCATCAACCCGCAAGCGGCGCTGGCCGGTCTTTGATCAGATTGGCGGGGTCCGGGGCAGAGCCCCGCGCCCTAAACAGGACACGCCCAAAGCAAGATGACCACCCGCCCGGTCGCGAAACGCACGGAACGTGACTCGCTCAACGCAAGGTGACCATCCACGAAGTCGCGTCTCGCACGGAACGTGACTCGCCCAACGCAGGCCGACCCACCCACAAAGCCGCGCCCAGCCCTACGCCCCCAAAATATGCCGCAACTGAGCCAGCAAATCCGACCGAGAAGTACTCCCCAACCGCTGCCTCATCCGAGCCATGTGATGCTCAACAGTCTTGGCAGAGATGAACAACCGATCCCCAACCTGCTTGTAAGTCATCCCCTCGACCACCAGCTGAGCAACCTCCCTCTCCCGATCACTCAACTTCCCAGCATCCTCAACCACAACCACAGCGTCCCCATCCGACCCACCCCCACGCCGAGCGGACACCGCCCTCCCCTGCAACAACCGAGCACAGTCCAGCAACCGAACCATGGCCTGCCGATCGGAAGTCCGGATAGCAGCCTGCCCAGCCAACCGAGCCGCGTCCCACCACAGCCCAACCGCGTGCAAGCTACGAGCAGCTTCCTCAACCCGATCCGGATCGACCTTCCCGGCGACCACGTCCAGCCAACACTCAGCCGCAGCAGAAACAATCGCGCAATACCGCGAATGCGCCCGATTGACCGCCAACGCAGCAGCATGCTCCTCAGCCGCAGCAGAATCCTCATCAATGATCGCAGCGTGCAACAGACTCCAGCGCAGCTGCGTGGTCCACAACGGCGGATCCCCCAGCCCCCGCAACAAAGCGAGCGCCTGCCGAAGATGCGGCGCCAACCGCTCCTGATCCCTCAACCGAGCAGCGGCAGCAGCGAACTCCCCCAACGGCAACAACGAGAACAGGTCAACAGGATGCCGGAGCACTGCCTCACAAGCCTGCTCCCAAGTCCGACGCAAGGTAGCCAGATCACTGTTGCGCCGAGCCACTCCCACCTCAAGCGCCACAGCGAAAATCCAGTCACGGGGTTCGAACACCCCGCGCACGGACATCAGCCCTTCACGCGCAACGGCCAGGTTGCCCCGCAGCATCTGCAGCCACGACTGCAGCAACCGGTGCCGCACCGACATCAGCACGCCACCGGTCCCGGTCTCCACCGCGCGGTCCAGCACTGACTCGGCGACGTTCGGCTCGCCGCAGTGCACCGCCACCAGCGCTGCCAGCGCGGCCGGGCTGTCGGGCAGCAGGACCGCGCCGCCGGCGGGTTCCAGCATCGACGAGGCGCGGACCAAAGTGGACAGTGCGGCGGTCTCGGCGCCGCCGACGGACTGGCGAACGCCTTGCAGCATCAGCAGAGCCGCGCCGCCGAGCATCGTCGGCGGCTGCGGAGGGGCTTCCTCGAAGCGGTGACCGGTGCCGATCACGCCGATACCGGCGAACGCCGCCGCGTACGGCGTCGCGGCCCAGCGGAACAGTTCGGTGCTGCGGGCCAACTGGCCTCGGTGGGCCAGCGCCACGGCCGCGACCTCGGCGGCGGTGCGGCGGTGCGGGCTGTCGGGAGCGCTGATCACCTGGTCGGCCAGGCGCAGGGCACCGTCCAGGTCTCCCGCCATCGCGGAGGCCGTGGCCCACGCGGCGGCGATCTCGGGAGACGGCGCGCCACCGCCGGTCGAGGCCTTGAACAGGCGAGCGGCCAGAGCAGGGTCGGAGGCGAGAGTTTCCCGTGCCGCGGCGGCGAACACCGGTCCGCTGATGCCCGCGTCCAGCAAGGGCCGCACCAGTTCCAACACCGGCCCACCGCGCTCGAGCTGCACTTGCGCCAGCTTCTGCCGAACAGCGATCCGCCGTTCAGCCCGCGTCAACGCCGCGACAGCCCGATGCGCCAACGGCAGCAAAGTGCCGTCCTCGGCCAGCATCCCGGTGGCCCGAGCAGCCTCGATGATGTCGCTGACCTCGTCGAAGTCCTTGTCCAGCAACGAGGACAGCAGGTCCAGCTGCTGAGCCGCGCCGGCCTCGGCGGCCAGCAGGAACTTCTGCAGATCCGGATCCAGCCAGTCGAGCTCGGCACGAAACGCACTCAGCGCCTCAGCGGAAACCTCCGAGACAGCCCCGAGCTGCGAGACGAACCCGGGCACGCCACCGGTCTGAGCGAAAACGAAGTCCACCACGGGTTTCGGCGCGTGCAGGAACTCACGAACCTGCTCCCGCGAGAACGGCGCCAGAGGAACAACCACCGCACCACGGGTCAGCTCGGCCAGCACCGAACGACGCGGCCAAGGCCGGTACGCCAGCACCAGCAACGGCTCAGCAGCCAGCGCACGCAGAGACGCGTCATCCAGCAGATGAGCGTCGTCGACCACGCGCACAGCCGAGTTGGTGATCTCGTCCAGCAGCGCTGTTTTGCCGTAGCCACCAGGCGCCACAACGACAACGCGCAGGCGGGAGCCCTCGTCAGCGTCGTTGATCCGGTCGAGGACGCCTCGCACGGAAGCGTCCAGCACCAACCTGGCTCGCGTGGTCACGCTCAACGGCCGTCCTCATCGTCGTATTTGTCGGACTTCTCAGATCGGGAGCTGGACCGGCGCCCAACGGGGTTCAGCGCGCTCGCCACGCGCTTCACCCGGCGCGGCGGCAGCTCCAGCGGTGACACGTCCACCGGCGGGCGGGGCGGCGGCGCGGTGAACTCCTCGTCGTCGGGGCGGGCGATCTCCCCGACCGGGAACCGCAGCGACGCCTCGCGGGTGTGGACCAGGACCGAGGTGTCGAAGGCCTCGGGTTCGGCTTCGGGACCCACCAGGACCAGTCGTGCGGCCACGGCGGCGCCCTTCGCGACCGAGTGCTCCGGCGCGGCCTCGGCCAGCACCCGGCAGTCGACCGCGGCGGACAACGCGTCGCCGATCACCTGCATCCGGCAGCCACCACCGACCAGCAGCACCGCGTCGGGCTGAACAGCGCCCACGGCACGGGCGAACGTGCTGACCAGGTGGTCGACCGAAGGCCTGATCTCCTCGACGAACTCGTCGCGGGTGATCTCGACGCCGCTGACCACGACCGCGGGCCCGAACGCCCGCTTGGCGGCCTCGCACTCGGCGGCCGACACCAGGGCGTCCTTGCCGAGACGACCGCGCACCAGGGCGGCCAGCAGGTCGTCGAAGTCGGCGCCGGTGTGGTGGTCGACGCCCTCGACGTGGTTGACCAGCTCGAACGTCCGCGACTGCGACCGACGCACGACCGACGCGGAGAACGCGTGGCTGCCCAGCGAGAACACGGCCAACGACGAGTCCGGCACGACACGAGCGCGCACGGCGTGGTTCTCCGCGGCGGCCAACGGCTCCGGCGCGAGCGTCACGTCGTGGACCCCGACGGCCCGCAACGCGGCGTAGAGCTGACCACGGCGATAGGGGCCCCACCCGGCTGGGTGAGTGACTGCCACGTGACGTGGCTGTTCACCCTCTCGAGTGACCACTTCGCCGATCACCCACATGATCAGCAACGCGGTGAGCTCCTCGGCCGGGCACGTCTCCGGGCCCAGCGAGTACGGCACCGCGTCGCCGACTCTGCGAGCGAATCCGGTGGCGGTCCAGCCGGCTGTGCCGAACTCGCCCACCGAGAACGTCCCAGCTTCCGTGAGCTGCAGAAACGACGGAACCACCAGGGCGATCTCGGCATCCCGGGCACCGTCGAGACGGCACACGGCAGCAGTCGTGCGGGTGGTCCCGACATCGACTCCGAGTACGTACGCCAAGTCTCTTCCCTCACCTGTTCGCAGCAGCGACCAGTACCTACACGGGTGAACGAGAGGCACTCAAGCGGTGCCCCTAATCCCCTAGGGGGTCAACGAGCGTCACCCCATTGGGGAACGGGGATCTACTGGGAGTGATCCCCGATGTTGGGGATGGACCCGCTCTCATAGCTTCTGGGCAGACCAATTGATACGTGCTTCAACAGGAGAGTCCTTCAGATGATCGAGTCGACCAGCACCCTCCACGACTTCGTGCTCAACCTCCTCAGCGACCCGGCTCTCAAGGCCGCGTTCGCGAACGACGCCCAGGGCACCTTGGAGCAGGCTGGCCTGGCCGACATCACCGCTGTCGACGTGCAGGAGGTCATCCCGCTGGTGATCGACCTGCTGCCGGCCACCCCGGCGGGCCTGCCCGCCCTCGACAGCGTGTCCTTCGTCGGCCTCCCGCACGACGTCCTCGAGGACGGCCCGCTCGGCGCCATCAGCCAGCTGCAGGCGGTCGCGTCTCAGCTGACCACGTCGGGCGTGTCCCTCGGCGACATCACCTCGTCCTCCGCCGGCCTGCTCGCGGCCGACGAGAGCGGCATGACCGTGTGGGCCGGCACGCACTCGGCCGACATCTTCGGCGCCGGCGAGGTCAAGTTCGACGGTGACTTCTCCGCCGTCGGCGACGTGACCTCGGTCCTCGACCAGACCGCCTCCCCGGTCACCGGCACCGTGCTCGACGTGGCCGACACCGCGACCTCCACGGTCGACGGCACGCTGGGCACCGTCACCCACACCGTTCCCGGCGTCGACGGCGTTCTCGGCCACGTCACCGGTGTGACGGGCCTCGGCCACGACGCGCTGGGCGTCCTCGGTGGCGGCGACGCCTCCCTGGGCAACCTGCTCAACGTCGGTGGCCTCGACCACATCTCCAACGGCAACGTCGATGTCCGCGTCCCCGAGGCCGTGGGCGGCGTCGAGCACGCCGCGTCCGGTGTCGTCGACACCGCCACGAGCCTCACGGGCTCCGCGACCGGCCTGGTCGGCGACCACGCCGGTGTCGGCAACGTGCTCGGCGGCGTCACCCACGTGACGCACGACCTGCCCGTCGTCAACGACGGTCTGGACCTGCACGGCCTGCTCGGCTGAACCACCTGACCCATCGCGGACCGGCCCTGTCGCACCTGACAGGGCCGGTTCGGCGTCTCACCAGGCAAAACGATCAGAGCGGCTCCCGCGGTGAGCAACATCACCGCGTCTGCGAGCAGGCCGGTCTCGTCCGAACGGAACCGGTCTTGAGTTCGAGGCTTTCACCCAAGGGGGTGAACACGGCACTATGAGTCAGGTGATGGCACCGCCCTGGCTCGACGTGCTCGACGAGACGATCGGGGCCTGCGTCACGCACCGGAGGCCCGATCTGGAGGCCCGGCTGCGCGAAAAGCGGGCTCAGCAACTCGACCCCAAGTTGCGCGTTCTCGTCGTCGGCGAGTCCAAGCAAGGCAAGAGCCAGCTCGTCAACGCGCTGCTCAACGCGCCGGTCTGCGCGGTGGGCGACGACATCACGACGACTGTGCCGACCTTCGTCCAGCACGCCGACACGCCGTCGGCCGCGCTGGTCCGCAACGCGTCCGCACGCGGGTCGATCTTCCACACGCCGACCGAGCGCATCGCGGTCCCGATCGAGCAGGTGACCAAGCAGGCCACCGCCCAGTCGCAGCACGTCGTGCGCGCCGAGATCGGCATCCCCCGCGCGTTGCTCGACAACGGCCTGGTCCTGATCGACACCCCCGGAGTGGGTGACACCCGATCCGCGCACACCGCCAGCACGTTCGCGACGCTGATGCAGGCCGACGCCGTGCTGCTGGTCTCCGACGCCACGGGTGAGCTGACCTCGGCGGAGATGACGCTGCTCAAGAAGGTCATGGAGGCGTGCCCGAACGTCACCGTGGTCGTCACCAAGATCGACCTGGTGCCGAGCTGGCGCGCCGTCGTGGAGCGCAACCGGGCTCTGCTCGCCCGCGCCGGCGTCCCGGCCAAGCTGATCCCGGTGTCCTCGGCACTGCGCCTGCGCGCGGCCAAGACCGGCGACCAGCGGCTCAACACCGAGTCCGGTTTCCCCGAACTGCTGGCGTGCGTGCAGCGCGACATCGTCGCCAGCGCCGACCTGCTGGCCCGCCGGGCCGTCGCCGTCGTCGCCTCTTCGGCCATCGCCCAGCTCGTCACGCCGTTGCGCGAGGAGCTGACGGCCCACGACTCGTCCCACACGGTCGCCACGATCTCGACGCTGCAGGAGGCACAACGGCGCGTCGACGAGCTGCGGCGCCGCTCCTCCCGTTGGCAGAACGTGCTCAACGACGAGATGGCCGACCTGATCTCCGACGTCGAGTACGACCTGCGCGACCGCACGCGCAAGATCCTGCGCGAGGTCGACAAGACCTACGACGAGGCCGACCCCGCGGTCGGCTGGGACAAGTTCGAGCAGTGGCTGGAGGACAACCTCAACGAGGCCGCCACCACGAACTTCGCCTGGCTGATGGAACGCGCGGAGTGGGTGGCCGCCAAGGTGGCCAAGAACTTCCCGGTCTACCGCGAGGACCTGATCCCCGGTTCGGTACTGCCGGACGACCTGCTGGAACCGGCGAGCAAGCTGGAGAAGCCGAAGATCGAGCCGTTCTCGATCCCGCAGAAGCTCTTCACGGGTCTGCGCGGCTCGTACGGCGGTGTGCTGATGTTCGGCCTGGTCACCTCGCTCGCGGGCATGCCGCTGATCAACGTGGTCTCGCTCGGCGCCGGCGCGCTGTTCGGCGGAAAGTCCATTTTGGACGAGAGCGACCAACGGCTGAAGCGCCGTCAGGCCGCCGCGAAGGCTGCCGCGCAACGGCACGTCGACGACTTCTTCGTGAAGTTCTCCAAGGACGTCCGCGACTCCGGCCGCCACATCCAGCGCTCGCTGCGCAACCACTTCAGCACGCTGGCCGAGGAGCTGCAGGAGACGTTGCTGGAGTCGGCCCGCAGTGCCAAGCGCGCGGTGCAGGACGACCAGACCGAGCGCGAACGCCGGATGCGGGAAGGCCGCAAGGAGCTGGACAAGCTGGTCACGCTCTACAAGCGGGTCCAGGCGCTCGGCGGTCCCGCGATGGAGCTCTCCGCGTGACCCTGGACCGCGTCGTCTGGTCGATGCTGCAAGAGGCGCTGTCCGTCTACCGCGACAGCCCGCGCGCCACGGCGTGGCTGCGCACGCAGCTCGATCGCTACACTGAACCCGTGCGGATCGCCGTCGCCGGACGGTCCCGCATCGGCAAGTCCACCGTGGTCAACGCCCTGATCGGCGACGAGTTCGCGCCGCTGAGCTCCTTCGTCTGGTACCGCGGCGGCACCGAACCGCGCGCACACGTCTTCTCCGGGCCCGGCCGTCCGCACGAGGTCGGCGTGGGCAGGCGCGGCAGCAGGTACCACGTCGAGATCGGCCAGTTCGACCGCGCCGACCGCGTTGTCGTCGAGTGGCCCGCACGGACGCTGCGGGACGTCGTGCTGATCGACACCCCGTCCGAGGCCACACCGGAGCAGGTGCTGGGCGAGGCGGACGCGTTGCTGTACCTGATGCGGCACGTGCAGGACGACGACCTGAAGTTCCTGCAGGCGGCCAACGACCACCCCATCGCCCGCACCGCCGCGATCCACACCGTCGCGGTGCTCGCCCGTGCCGACGAGATCGGGGCCGGGCGGATCGACGCGTTGTCCTCGGCCAAGCAGATCGCTCGCCGCTACCGGCGTGACGTCGCCGTGCAACCGTTGTGCCAGAACGTCGTCTCGGTGGCCGGGCTGCTGGCCGTGGCCGCGAAGACGTTGCGGGAGGACGAGTTCGCGGCACTGCGCACGCTCTCCTCGCTGGGCCGCGAGGAGCTCGAGGACAACCTGCTGTCGGCGGACCGGTTCGCCGGCGAGCAGTTCCCGCTGCCGATGGAACCCGCTGTGCGCCAGGCACTGCTGGAGCGGTTCGGGATCTTCGGCGTGCGGCTGATCACCGCGTTGATCCGGCAGGGCTTCGACACGCAGGTCAAGCTCACCGGCCAGCTGGTGCAGCGCAGCGGGCTCGGCGAGCTGCGCGACTCGATCGCCGTGCACTTCACCGAGCGGCGGGAGATTCTGAAAGCCCGGTCCGCGATGCTGGCGTTGGACGTGCTGTTCCGGATGGAGCCTCGGCAGAACGCCCGCAAGCTGATGGCCGACCTGGAACGCGTCGTCGCCTCTGCCCACGACTTCCGCGAGCTGCGACTGGTGGCCGCGCTGCAGGCCGGACGGACGAAACTGCCGGCCGACCTGCAGGCAGAGGCGTTGCGGCTGATCGGCGCCGAGGGCACGACCTCGTTGGCGCGCTTGGGCTTCGACTACGAGGCCGACCCGCGCGAGCAGCGGGAGGTGCTGCTCGACGCGCTGGTGCGGTGGCAGGCGCAGGCCGCCGACGTGCACGCGCCGAACGACCAGCGGAAGGCCGCCCAGATCGTGGTTCGCACGTGCGAGGGACTTCTTCCGCAGCTGCACTGAGGCACGATGGGCCGTATGGAATTCGTGCGGTGGGCAGACGAGCACTTCGAGCACATGCTCCGCTGGGCGACCGATCCGAGGATGATCACTTACGTCGCCGACGGGAAGCCCTGGACGCCGGAGTACGTGGCCGAGCGGCACGAACAAGCGTTGCAGCACTGGGAAGAACACGGCTTCGGCCTGCACCTCGTCATCGAGGACGGGGTTGTCGTGGGGCTGGCGCAGCTGGCCGACCGCGGTCCGGACGAGATCGAGATCGGCTACTGGGTCGACCCGGACCACTGGGGCCGCGGGCTCGCCACCCGGATCGCCCAGGAGCTGCGCGACCGGGCGCTCGCCAGGAAGCCGCGCGTGTTCGCCGGGCACCAGGCCGAGAACGTCGCGTCCGGGCGCGTGCTCGAGAAGGCCGGGCTGAGGTACGTCACCAGCAAGATCGTGTTCGGAAGACTTCAGCACGGTTACGCGTTGGGAGTGGGTATGACCGACCAGGGCGTTCTGCGCTACAGCGCGTTCACGAAGGACCCGGACGGCGGCAACCCGGCGGGTGTCGTGCTCGACGCGACCGGCCTGTCCGACGAGGAGATGCTCGTCATCGCCGCGAAGGTGGGCTACTCCGAGACGGCGTTCGTGCTGCCGCGAGGAACAGGGCGCGAGTTCGACGTCCGGTACTTCAGTCCCAAGGCGGAGGTGCCGTTCTGCGGCCACGCCACCATCGCCACGTCCGTCGCGCTGACGGAACGGATCGGCGACGGGCCGCTGACGTTCCACACGCAGGCCGGTGAGATCACCATCGAGACCGCGGGCGGCACGGCGTCGTTGACCAGCGTGCCGACCAGCACGTCCGAGGCTTCATCGGAGCTGGTCGAGGCCGCGCTGGAAGCATTGGGGTACAAGGAGATCGGCGACGGACCGGTACACGTCGGCTTCGGCGGCGCGCGCCATTTGCTGATCCCGTTGAAGGACCGCGAGCAGCTCGCTGGGCTGGACTACGACTTCGACGCGTTGCGCGACCTGATGCTGGCCAACGACCTGACGACCGTGCACTTGTTCTGGCGTGAGTCAAAAGATCTCGTGCACGCCCGCGACCCGTTCCCGGTCGGCGGTGTGGTGGAGGACGCGGCGACGGGTGCTGCCGCCGCCGCGTTCGGTGGCTACCTGCGCGACCTCGAAGGGCCACAACGGTTCGTCATCAGCCAGGGCGAGGACATGGGCAGGCCGTCACGGCTCGAAGTCGACGCCACGCGCGAGGACCGCCGGGTCATCGTGACGGGCGCGGCCGTCCCTATCCCTTAACTGGCTCCAGCACGACAACGGGAATCTCGCGGTCCGTCTTCTTCTGGTAGTCGGAGTAGGCGGGCCAGACCTCGTTCATCAGCTTCCACAGCCGATCCCGCTCCTCGGGGCCGGCTGTGCGCGCACGCGCCCGGAACTTGTCCGCCGCCACCTGCACGTCGGCCTGGTCGTCCGCTTCGAGGTTCAGGTACCAGGACGGGTGCTGGGGCTTGCCGCCCTGCGAAGCCACCACCACGTAGTTGTCGCCGTCGCGCTGGTAGATGAGCGCCGTGCGCCGCTGCTCGCCGCTCTTGCGCCCCTTGGTGGTCAGCAGGAGCGTGTGCACGCCGGGCCTCCACTCGTGGCCCTCGGCACCGTCGGTCTCGACGTACTTCTGAATGTGCTCGTTCACCCAGCCAGTGGGAGAGTCCTTCACCGCCATGGGTTCGACGCTACTGCCGCGGAGCGCAGGGTGCGCGGCAGCAGCGTCGAACCGAGGGGTGCGCACCCTCCCGCGCCGGACCCGTGAGCGCTGCCGCTAGCGCCGGGCCGGAAGATCGATCGAGGACCACTATGACCCGATCGAAGGGTGGCGGCGCATTCAGAAGGGGGATACAAGGTCTTTATGCCCGAGCTGGAGCTCCGCCACCTCCGCGCGGTTCGCACCATCGCCGAGGAAGGCAGCGTGACCAGGGCCGCCACGCGGCTCGGACTGACCCAACCCGCGCTGTCGGCCCAGCTGCGCACGGTCGAGAGACTGGTCGGCGGGCAGCTGTTCGACCGAACGCGCAACGGTTGCGTTCCAACGGACCTGGGCCGGCGAGTGCTGGGCACGGCGAGACTCGTGCTCGACGAGATGGCTCAGCTCATGGCCACCACTCGCGAGACGGATCGGCGTGGACCGCTGTACCTCGGCTGCATCTCGATCCTGTACTTCGCGCCGCTCGTCGAGGGGCTGCGGCAGCTCAACGCCGACGTTCGCGCGGAGGTGCGGCAGTCGTCGGCGGAGATCGTGGACCTGCTGGAGCAAGGCCGGGTGCACGTGGCGTTGTTCGAGTTCTTCGACGGGATGCCGTCGCGCGACCTCGCCGGCATCGAACTGCGCAAGCTCGTCAGCGAACCGGCGTTCGTCGCCGTGTCGGACAGGGACCCGCTGGCCGAGCAGGAGGAGATCGACCTCTCCCAGCTCGCGGACCACGACTGGGTCACCCCGACCGCGCAGATGATGGGCAACCGGATGCAGATGTTCCAGGCGTGCTCGGACGCCGGGTTCGTGCCCAGGCTGGTGCACCACACCGGCGAGTCGAGCATGGCCCGGGGCCTGGTCGCGAGCGGTGCGGTGTCGTTCGCGGCGGCACCGTCGCGCACAGGCGACGGCATCGTGATCCGCAAGCTGCGCGGCACCCCGTTGATGACGGACATCTTCCTGGCGACGCGGCGGGACTCCCCGGTGGCGGGGCGGGCGCACGAGGTGTTCGCGTGCGCCGCCGACGCCTACCGGTCGGTGCTCGACCGCAATCCGGAGTACCGCAAGTGGTGGGACGCGCACCCGGAGGCGCACCCCGAGTTCGCCTAGTGGCGCGTCCCGGAACGTTGGCGAGGTAATTCACGCTCAGCAGGGCGCCTCGCGGCACCGCCCCCACGCCCCCATACGACTCCGGTATGAGGACGCGGGGGCGGCACCACGATGCACCCGTCTGACCGCGAATTCCCCCGGCAACCTTCCAGGCCACACCACTAGAGGGCGATGGGCCGGGTGGGACGGCCGATCAGCTTCTCCAGGTCGGGGCGGACCTCGGCGAGCACGCCGTTGCGGATCGCCACGAAGAAGTCGACCACGAACGGGGGCATGCCGGCCGCGATCAGGTCCTCGTCGCTGACGTCGCGGAACTTGTCGCCCGCGATCTCGGGGAACGACCAGTTCGTCGAGCCGGTCAGCTCGTAGGTGGCGTTCTCGTGGCCCTCGGTGGTGAGCGCGACGGCGGCGGCCAGCGCGAAGTCGTCACGCGGGGCGCTCGCGATGCGGCCGTCCTTTGTGGAGGTGGCGACGACGTCCTGGGCCAGCGAGTCGAGGTAGTTCTCGTGGTACATGCCGTTGCGCAGGAACGTGTAGGTGATGCCGGTTGCGCGGATGGCCTCCTCGGCGGCCTTGTGCACCTCGGCGACACCGAGCGTGGACGTGTCGGCGTCGGTGACGCTCGTGTAGAAGATGTGGCCCACGCCGTGCTCGGCAGCCTTGGCGACGGCGTTGGCGTGCTGCTGGATGCGCTCGGCCGAGTCGTGCGCGCCCGACGACACGATGAGCAGCTTGTCGACGCCGCGGAAGTCGAGGCTCTCGGGCTTGTCGAAGTCGCCCTGCCTGACCTCGACGCCGTCCACGTCGAGCTTCTTCGGGTCGCGGACGGACACGATGACCTGCTCGTCCGTACGGTCGAGGACGTAGCGGAGGGCTGCTCCGCCGAACTGGCCGGTCGCACCGGTGATGAGGATCGTCATAGCCACGAAGCTATGGTTAGCGCTAACCTGTGGAAAGTACCCACTTTGAAGTGGGGTACTTACGTGGAGGTGAGCGTGCAGGTCACGGTGTGTCCCGAGCGGGCGATCATGGAGCACGTCACAAGCCGCTGGGGCGTGCGGGTGCTCCAGACGCTGTTCGACGGCAGCGCGTGGCGGTTCAGCGACCTGCGGCGCGAACTGGAGATCGTCAGCGAGAAGATGCTCACCCAGACGTTGCGGACGCTGGAGCGCGACGGCTTCGTGCACCGCGAGGTGAAGCCGGTCATCCCGCCGCACGTCGAGTACACGCTGACGCCGCTCGGCAAGGGCGCCGCGAACCACCTCGTGGCACTCGCGCACTGGATCGAGGCGAACCACCCGGAGGTCGCCCAGGCGCAGCGACACTACGACGACGCCTGAAACTCGCCGGAGTGTCGACAGATAGACATCGGGTTAGTCACTCGAATGCGCAGTGAAGGTTCTCACTAAGACTCTAGGATTCGCGACCAAACATCGGATGGGTCACGATTGGGGGGCGCGATCCGGCCCCTCTCGCTGGCACAATGGACCAATGGCCCAACCGTTCACCGACGACAGCCATCCGGCAGAGCCCTATCCGGGCACTCGTCCAGACCACTGTTTCGTCCACGTCGACGAAACGGGCTGGCCAGTGCGACCGGACCTCACGATGGAGTCGGGATGGCGAGTCGAGCCGGAGAACATTGACCTAGACCAATGGCTCGCGAACCACGGTGAGCCCCCGTTGGCCGCCCGGATGCCGGTGCTCGGCTACGGCTCGAACGCCAACCCCAGCAAGGTGACCTGGCTCCGCGAGGAGCTCGGACTCGAAGGCCCTGCGGTCGTGCTGCGCGCACGCTGTGAGGGCTTTTCTGCTGTCTGGGCCGCGGGCATGCGCGCCCGCGACGGCCAGCGCCCCGCGACCCTGGCGGCCGAGCCCGGTCACGTCGAGGAGCACTCGGTCTGGTTCGCCACGCCCGAGCAGCTGCGCGTCCTCGACCGCTGCGAGGGCCGCGGACTGCGCTATCGCCTCGTACGCCTGCACACGGGCCGTGTGGTGCTCTACAACGGCGGTGTCATCGACTCGGTCCTCGCCTACACCGCGGGCTCGAAGAAGCGGATGCCCGTGCTCGTCAACGGCCGTATGGTCCGCTGCGAGGACGTCTCGCAGCGGCGCGCCCTCACCCTCGGCGAGAGGCCTGCCATGACGGATGGACTGGACGTGACGGAGGTGCTCGGCGAGCCGTCCGCGGACGACTGGCCCGAGCTGCTGTTCGTCTACGGCACGCTCCAGCCGGGCGCAAACGCTTGGCACCTGATGGAACCGCACGTCGTGGAGTCCGAGGAGACCCACCTGCCCGGCACGTTGTTCGACACGGGCCAGGGCTACCCGGCGCTGCGTCCCGGCGCCGGCTTGGGCGTGCCCGGCTTCGTGCTGCGGCTGAAGTCGCCGGAAGAGGCGCTGCCGTTGCTCGACGAGTACGAGGGCGAGGACTACCGCCGCGTGCGCGTGGTGCTGCCGGACGGCCGGATCGCCTGGACCTACATCTGGACCGCGGCGGTGAAGGGCATGTCGGAGCTGCCCGACGGCTGGGACGTCAACCAGATCAGGTCAACTCCTCAGCTCTGAAGAACCGGGCTCGTGCTCGGATACTTCGAGCCAAGTCGCGTTCCTCGCCCGCCACTGGCTGTGGCGTGCGGGCCGCATCTACCGACAGCTCGGGCAGCCATCGGCAAGGGAACGTTGACGAGCACCCACGCGCGCCGTGCCCGGTTCCGGATGTTCACGGCGGCGACGACGTCGGCGGGTCCAGCGAGACCGCTTCGGCGACAGAGGAATGAGTCCTGGTGGGACGGTTCGAGCGGGTCGTGTGCATGCAGCGGGACACATCTGCGAGGTTGATGATGCCGCGGTCCACACCGATCCAGTCAGAGGGCTCGAACACTGTCGGCTCAGGCACCTCGCAGGTGGCGACCAAGAACCACGTGCCGTCGCGGAACAGCAGATCCGACTCCCCCTGACGATCGGCATGCAGCTACGTGTACTCCGCAGCCGCATTGCAGGCCACGCAGGGTTGCCGCCAGCGCCGCCGCCTGAACGGGCGTTGGCAACAGCTTCACCTGCACCACCAGCTTCACAAGAACGACCGTATCGAACATCCGTTCGACTTTGCATCCTCCGCCAAACCATCGAGTGAATTCCTGGCACGTTGTGTGGCCTAGTTGATATTTGGGCACATCCTTCGGTGGTAGGAGGTGCACCCATGACTCGACGGTTGATCGCTTGCGGACTGCTGGTGCTCGCTGCGGTGACGGCCTGCGGGGACAGAACTCCGGACAAGGCGACGCAAACGCTGCCGACCTCGACGACACCGCCGCCGTCGTCATCCGACACTTCCGCCCCGGCCAACTCCGGCGCCGCCGCACCCGCGATGAAGCGCTGCGACTCGACCGCGCTGAAGGGCCAGGTCGACCCGACCGACGCCGGCGCGGGCAACCGGTACGGCAAGTTCGTCGTCACGAACTCCAGCACCGCGCCGTGCACGTTGAACGGCTACAGCGGTTTCCAGCTGGAGAACGCGTCCGGCGCGGTGCCGACCAAGCTCGAGCGCAAGGCCGACCCCGGTCCCGCCGCGCTGACCCTGGCGCCGGGCGGCAAGGCCTCCGCGAACCTGCACTGGGGCGTTGTGCCGTCGGGCAGCGAACCCGTCGAGGGGCCGTGCCAGCCGGAGCCGTCGAAGGCCGTGGCCATCCCACCGGACGAGACGGTGCCGCTGAGCCTGCCGTGGACGCTCGGACCTGTGTGTTCAGGTGGCCGGATCGAGATCAGCGCGTTCTACGCTTCGTAGATGCACGCACCCGGATGGCTCGCCGTGTTGCCGCACGGCGAGCGCATCGCCTTTGCCTTGCGCACCACCGGTGTTCCGGCCGTGGTGACCGAGGACGTCGAAGCGGCGGTGAAGGCCTCCGAGCTTCCGGTCGTCCTCATTGGACACTTCACCGGTGCTCCTTCCGCGGTGCGGTACGCACAAACGCACGGCGGGCACGCCGCGCTGGTGCTCATCTCGCCGGTGCTCGGCATGTGGGACGGCGCGTCCGACGAGCTGGCCGACCTGATGGACGAGGTCAACTTCGGGCCGGCGCTCGGCGAGCTGCCGACGTTGTGGCTGCACGGGTCCCACGACGAGATCGTGCCGATTTCGGACACTCGGGCGGGAACGGACAGGATTCGCGGTTCCGCGTTCGAGGAGCAGGTCGTGGACGGGTTGCTGACCGACGGGGAGGCCGTCGCGCGGGTGCTGGAGTTCGTCCGCAGGGTCGTCTGACACCATTTTGGGTGTGGACGACCTCGTGCTGCTGATCACCGTGGTGGTCGAAGCGGCGGACGAGCAACAGGCGCTGGCCGCGTGCGACGCGCTCATCAGCCGTACCGGTGCGCGGGTCCTGGACGCCCGTGACTGCTCTGACGAGGAGCCGGGGTGCTGGGCCGTCGTCATCACCGAGCCGAGCGCGGAGAAGGCCACTCACAACGTGTCGGCGGCGCTGGCGCGGGTGGTCCGCACCTTCGTGCGCGGGTTGGGTGACGGCTTCCCGACGCCACGGGTGGCGTGCGAGCCGCCGACGGCCTGGACGGTGCTGGACGAGCCCGAACTGATCAGCGGACTCGTGCCGGGGGCCGAGCGCGTCCTGGTCGAGGCGTGGGCGGGAGATGACCCGTTCGGTGCAGGCACTCCGCGTGACAACTCACCCTCAAGGCCGTCTTGATTCACCCGCACGGTCGGTAGGTCGGTGCGACGGGGTGTAGGCGGCTTTGTGAGTGTCACTACACGCGTAGTCAAGGGGCCAGGGCCGCGCCTAACTGATCATTAAATCAAGGCCCGTTCGAGTGGATTCAGGCATCCACCCGGTTAGCCGATCTTCGCTCTCAACTGTGAAAATCACGCCACAATCTCTACTGAGGGTGGTTGTACGACCGCCCTAGTTCCGGGAGGGTTCGGGAGCCGACATGGCCAGCATCGAAGAGGTCCGTGCCGCAATTGCCCAGGCGATCGACAAGGCGAGCCAAAGCCAGTCGGCCCTCCAACAGGCGGCTGAGCTCGCCGAGGACGCGCAGCAGCTGCTGACATCGGTCACGCAGGGGTCTGTGCAGGCGGACGTCGAGACGACGAACGCCCAGTTCGCTCAGGTCGTGTCCGGCGTGAGCGAGCTGCAGAACTACCTCGGGGCGGGCATATCCGGCGCCGAGGGCATCAACAGCAGGCTTTGATGGCATCCATCGCCGAGGTTCGTGCCGCGCTCGAGCAGGCGAGCGAGATCCTGCGTGAGTCGTACCGGAGTGTGCGATCAGCGCAGGAGGGCCTTGACGAGGCGGTCGCGATCCTCGCCGAGTCGAGCGAGAACCACCACGAGTCGCTGCTTCCACCGGAGTTCGTGCGCGCGAAGGAAAGATTCCCCGATCAGCTGGAACTGATGGTGGGAACCCTCGAGCGCATCCAACGACTCACCGTGGAGCTGTGATGAGCAGGCGCGACGACCGGCGGCGGAAGATCGAAGAGGCCTTCGCGGAGTTCCAGCGCGCCGTTTCGGCCGCGCTGGGCTCCGTGGCGCGCGAGCACCGGGCGCTCGCCACCGAGCACGCGAAGGACATGTTCGAGTTCACGGTGCGCGGCATGGGGATCGACAAGGCGCTGCGTGACAGCGCCTTGAAGGACGTGACCCCGTTCCTGGTCGTCGACGAGAAGCGCGAGGCAAACCCTCGTCGCGCACCGCTCTCGATGACCCAGTTCCGCGAGCGGCTCGACCAGATCAGGCACGACTGGCAGCAGTCGTACCACGAGTGGACGGCTTCGGGCCCCGACCAGCTGACCGCGCTGGTGAAGGCGGTCGCCGACGGGCCCGCGTCGTGGCCGCACGAGTCGTGGCTCGGCACGCCGGGCACGCACGACGGCAGCGAGGGCGTCCCGGAGCTGTGGCGGATCGGCACGGGCGTGGTGACGTCCGCGCCGGAGTCGCAGTCGTTCCCGGTGGCCGTTCCGCTGCTGGACCAGGCGCACCTGCACATCTCGTCCACTTCGGACAGCCGCCAGCTCGCGGACACGCTGGTGGAGAACCTGTTGCTGCGGGTGCTGTCGCACTTCCAGCCGGGTCTCGTGCACGTCCACGTGTGGGACGTCGGCCAGCTGACCGGGTCGCTGCCGGGGCTGTACCCGTTGACCCGCGCCAACCTGCTGACGGTGCACGACCCCGCGCGGCTGCACGAGCTGCTCGACGAGCTGTCCGAGCACATCCGCCAGGTGCACACCAAGGTCCTGGTCGACGGGCACCTGACCGTGCGTGCGGTCAGCGGCGAGGGCAGGCGCACCGAGCCGTGGCGGATCGCCGTGCTGTTCGGCAACCGCAAGGCGTTGAAGGAAGACCAACAGCAGCAGCTGCAACGCGTGGCGCGCAACGGTTTGGCGTGCGGGGTGCAGCTGTTCATCGTGGACATCCCGATCACGATCAACTCGCCGGTGGAGACCGTCTCGTTGCGCGGCGACGGCACGGCTTTCTGCACCATGACCGGCAAGCACGTGACGGTGACGCTGGATCCCGCTCTGCCGCGCACCCTCGTGCCGCGCGCCTGTGCCGCCATCGCGGACAAGCGCGAGGAGCGGCGGACGCGCATGAGCAAGTTCGGCGATCTGCTGCCCGAACGGCCGTGGACCGAGAACTCCGCCGCCGGAGTCGTTGCGCCCGTTGGGTTCGACGACGGCGAACCGGTCTGCGTGCAGCTGGGCGACACCTCGCCGCACGCGTTGATCGGCGGTCCGTCGGGTTCCGGCAAGACGAACTTCCTCTACGCGATGCTCGGTTCGTTGTGCGCGCGGTACTCGCCGGCCGAGCTGGAGCTGTACCTCCTCGACTTCAAGGAGGGCGTGTCGTTCGCCCAGTTCGCGCCGGGCCGCAAGGACCCGTCGTGGCTGCCGCACGCGCGCCTGGTCGGCGTGAACGTCAACACCGACCGCGAGTTCGGCGTCGCGCTGCTGAAGTTCCTGTCCGACGAGATGCGCCGGCGTGCCGACGCGGCCAAGCAGCACGAGGTCACCAAGCTCGAACACCTGCGCGCCGAGGACCCCACCGGTCGCTGGCCGCGGATCGTCGCGGTGATCGACGAGTTCCAGTACCTCTTCGGCGAACGCGACCAGGTCACCGCCGCGGCGACGCAGCTGCTGGAGGACGTGGCACGGCGCGGCCGCTCGCAGGGCATCCACCTCGTGCTGTCCTCGCAGGACGTCTCGGGCATCGAGGGCTTCTGGGGCAAGTCGGCGATCTTCGAGCAGTTCACCGTCCGCATCGCCCTGCCCAAGGCGCGCCGCGTGCTCGCCGAGCCGACGAACGACGCCGCGGTCGAGCTCCCCCGCTGGCACGCGGTGATCAACCACGAGTCGGGTGTCAAGCCCGGCAACGAGATCTGCCGCGTCCCGGACTCGACGTCCAAGGGCACCATGGACTTCCTGCAGAACGAGCTGTGGCGCCGCGAGCCCGGCCAGGCCCCTGGCCTGTTCGACGGAAGCAAGATCCCCTTCCTCGACGCGCTGCCGGACTTCCTCGAACTGCGACCGGGCGACGCTTCGCCTACCGTGTTGCTGGGACAGGTGATCGACGTCGCGGGCAGCGCGGCAAGGGTGCGGTTCGCCCGCACACCTGGTCGCAACATCGCGGTGATCGGCTCGGTGGTCCAGGACGCGGCCGCGGTGCTCGGCGGAGCGGCCGCGTCACTGGGCAGGCAGCACGAGCCGGTCGAGGCGGCGTTCAGCCTGGCGTGCCTGGTCGACGAGGCCATGCCGGAGGCGTTGCATCTGGCGAAACGCCTGAGCGCCGACGGCCACGATGCCTCGGTGATCGGCATCGACGGCATCCGCGACCTGCTGGACCGCACCGCGGCCCGGCTCCAGGCCCTGAACACGGGCATGCCGATCACGCCGCCCGCACCGCACTACCTGGTGCTCTACGGCGTGGACGCGGCGCACACGTTGCTGGAACAGAAAGATCCGGCGACGCGGGCGTCCGGTCTGGACAGCCTGCGTGCGGTTCTCAAGCACGGCCCGGAGAACCGCACGCACGTGCTGGGCTGGTGGCGAGGCGTGACGAGGCTCAAGGCGAGCCTCCCGCCGGGCGTCTACGACGACATCGGCGCCTGGGTGGCGTTCGACGTCCAGGGCAAGGAACTGCTGTCGCTCGGACCGGAACAGGTCATGGCCTGGTCACCACGGCCACGCCGAGGTCTGTTCTTCGACCGGTTCGAGCACTCGCGACCGCAGGTGATCATCCCGTTCGACACAGGAGAAGCGTGATGAACCCGATGATGACGACCATTTTCGAGTCGGTCCCGTCGCAGCGTCAGAGCGAGGAGGTGATCGAGGTGCCCACGTTGTCCGCGGTTGAGCGCTACAAGGAGATCATCGCCATCGCCACGGACGCGGCAGCCCGCCAGCACAAGCTGGACGAGGTCCGGTGCGCCGAGCTCGCGGAGCGAATCGCGGCCACCCAGCGGGAGATCGCCGAGGTCCGCGACCGCGAGAGGGTCGTCCGCATGGGCGCCGCCCTGCACTGGGAGCAGGCCGTCGAGCAGCTGTGGAACGAGCGCTGGCTCCAGATGGTCACGCCCCCGCTGCCCGACGAGTCGGTCCCGCAGCGCCCCCAGGGTGAGTACAACCGCGCCATGGACCTCGCCTACCAGGCCTTGGAGGACTCGCTCGCCAAGCGAACCCTGTTGCGCCGCAAACAGAAGGACTGAGTGCGCCGCTTACGCACCACCGCCGAGCTGCAGGACGCCTCTCCCGATCCCCTCATCCGCTGGGCGTCCCAGGCCCTGTCAGCGGGCGGTGCGGCCTGGGAACACCGGGGCGCCGTGGCAGTGCACGCCCCGTCTCTCACCAGACGCCGCCGCCTGGTCATGTCCGGCCCACCGGAGGGCGTGGCGTCGTTACTGGCGGCGCACGGCCGTGGCGTGAACCTGCGCCCACTGCTGGAGCGCTCGCTGGCCCACGAGGTGGCGTCCCTCATGCCCACCCCGTGGGTGGAGGACAAGCCCTTCGGCTGGATGGACCGCTCGGGCACCCTCCCGCTGCCCGACGACGTCGGGTGGCTCGCCGACCTGGACGACGTCCCGCCCCTGCTCCGCACGGCCAACCCGGCGTCCTGGGCCTGGCCGGGCGAAACCGGTGTCCGCCGCTGGGCGGGCATCCACCGGGACCGCACGCTCGTCGCCACCGCGGCCGAGGCCTGGTCGTCCGCGGACGTCGGTTTCATGATGGGCGTGTCGGTGCACCCTTCCCACGCGGGCCAGGGCCTGGGCCGGCGCGTCTGCCAGTTCGTGACGTCGTCGCTGCTCTCCCTCTACGGCACCTGCGCGCTGTTCGTGGAGAACTACAACGTCCCGGCCATCGCCCTGTACCGCAGGCTCGGCTTCGCCTACCGGGACATCACCACGCTTCTTCCTGCGGTCTAGCTCACATCGCGGAACACTCCTCCACAGAACGCTGTTGAACCGGATAACTGATCCGCAATTCCAGGATGGAGATGGTTCGACCATGACCAGCACCGCACTCGAAGTCCGCCTCGCCTCTCGCCCCCAGGGCTGGCCGACCGAGGACAACTTCGAGATCGCCGAGGTCGAAGTCCCCGCCCCGGCCGAGGGCCAGATCCTGGTGCGCAACGTGGTCATGAGCGTCGACCCGTACATGCGCGGCCGCATGAACGACGTCAAGTCCTACGTCCCGCCGTTCCAGGTGGGCCAGCCCCTCGACGGCGGCGCGGTCGGCGAGATCACGGCAGTCGGTTCGGGCGTCGAGGGCCTCGCGGTCGGCGACAACGTCCTGCACGGCCTCGGCTGGCGCGAGTACGCCGTCCTGGACGCCAAGCACGCCGTCAAGGTCGACCCGGCCGTCGCTCCCCTGAGCGCCTACCTCGGCGTCCTCGGCATGCCGGGCCTCACCGCCTACGCGGGCCTGCTCGCAACCGCCGAGTTCAAGGAAGGCGACGCCGTCTTCGTCTCCGGCGCCGCGGGTGCCGTCGGCCAGCTCGTGGGCCAGATCGCCCGTCTCAAGGGCGCCTCGCGCGTCATCGGCTCCGCCGGCTCCCCCGAGAAGGTCAAGTACCTCACCGAGGAGCTCGGCTTCGACGCCGCCTTCAACTACAAGGACGGCCCCGTCTCCGAGCAGCTCGCCGCTGCCGCCCCCAACGGCATCGACGTCTACTTCGACAACGTCGGCGGTGAGCACCTCGAAGCCGCCATCGGCGCCCTGAACGTGAACGGCCGCATCACCATGTGCGGCGCGATCTCCCAGTACAACGAGTCCGAGAAGCCCGCGGGCCCGAGCAACATGATCCAGATCCTGGCCAAGCGCCTCACCCTGCGCGGCATGCTGGTCGGCGACCACAAGGCCCTG
This sequence comes from Lentzea sp. NPDC005914, assembly GCF_040629405.1. Taxonomy (NCBI): domain Bacteria; kingdom Bacillati; phylum Actinomycetota; class Actinomycetes; order Pseudonocardiales; family Pseudonocardiaceae; genus Lentzea; species Lentzea sp. NPDC005914. The sequence goes on from NZ_JBEXVQ010000044.1 coordinate 21,520, forward strand.
CAGCAGCAGTTCGTGGCCGAGGTCGGCGCCTGGATCGCGTCGGGCGAGCTCAAGTACTCCGAGACCACCGTCGAGGGCGGCGTCCGTCAGGCCCCCGCGGCCTTCCTGGGCATGCTGCGCGGCGAGAACACCGGCAAGATGCTCGTGCAGTTCTGATCCCCGAAGCCAAAAGGGCCACCGCACACGTGCGGTGGCCCTTTCGCTTCTCAGATCACCTTGCCGGGATTCAGGATCCCGGTCGGATCCAGCTTCGCCTTGACCGCGCGCAGCACGTCCACGCCGATCGACCCGATCTCCTTCTCCAGCCAGGGCTGGTGATCGCGGCCCACCGCGTGGTGATGAGTGATCGTGCCGAGCCGCGAGATCGCGTCCGAGGCGGCGACCTTCGCCCGTTCCCACTGCCCGACCGGATCCGCGAGATCCCGGGGCACCAGAACGGTGAAGTACAACGAAGCCCCGGTCTCGTAAGCGTGCGAGATGTGGCACATGACCACCGGGTCGCCCAGCTCCCCGGCGAGGGCGGTCCGCACGGCGTCTCGCAGTTCGGAGACGCGGGACCAGTGCGTGGCGGTCTCCAGGGTCTCCACGCACACGCCGGCGTCCAGCAGGGCATCACGCTGACGCGGCCCGTTGAACCGGCCGTGCAGCCAGGAAGCGCCCATGGCCCGGCCCAGGCGGACCACCTTCTTGCCGCTCAACGCACTCATCGTGGCGGAGCGGGAGCGGTGCTCCCAGCCCAGGATCACCAGACAGGGTTGCTTGATTCCCCTGAGCCGCAGGTACTTCTTGACCGGTGCGGCCTTGGACCCGGCCAGCTCCAGCGCCACCTCGGTCTCGTCCACATCGGACAGACGGGTGACGTCGGCGAGGGCACCGTCCTGGGCCAGGGTCCGGATCAGGTCGGTGCCCGTCTCCCAGCCGTCCACCACGAAACCTTCGTAGCGGGGTCCGTAAGGCTTCGGGCGCACGCGAACGGTCACTTCGGTGATCACGCCGAACAAGCCTTCGCTGCCCAGGACCAGTTGTTTCAGGTCGGGACCCGCGGCGGAGGCCGGTGCGGTGCCGACGGTCCACTCGCCCACCGGGGTGGCCATGCGAACGGACTCGACCATGTCCTCGAACCGGCCGTAGCCGGAAGACGCCTGTCCGGCGGACCGAGTGGCGGCGAACCCGCCGATCGTGGCCCGCTCGAACGACTGCGGCACGTGTCCGAGCGTGAACCCGTGCTCCCCCAGCAGCCTCTCGGCCTCGGGCCCGGTCAGCCCCGCCTGCAGCACCGCGATCCGCGACACCGGGTCGACGGACACCAGTGACCCGAGACCCGCGAGGTCCAGGGCCACCACAGCGGACTTGGTGCCACGTAAAGCTTCCACGCCACCCACCACGGACGTACCGCCGCCATACGGCACCACAGCGATGTCGTGCTCCACGCACACGCGCAGAAGCTCGAGAACCTCGGCGGGCGAAGCAGGCTGAACAACGGCGTCCGGCACAGCCGGTGTCCCGTGGCCGCGATGACGCAGCAGGTCCAAGTAGGACAGACCACCGGCGCGCGCCAGGCGGTCCTCCGGCTCGGCCGACACCGTGCACACGGCCTCCAACGCCGTGAACGCGTCAGCCGACAGAGCCGACGCGGGGGCCGTCACCGGCACGTCGGCGAACGGTTCGCCCAGCCCCACTCGCTGGCTCAACCAAGCCAACGCGTGCGGCGGCAACGGCGCAGTTTCAGCGGTCCATCGAGCCCGAGTCACTGCTACAGTGTTACACATGACGTCCCAACGTCACACCCACGACGCGCTCCTCGACGCCACCCGTGAGTGTGTTCTAGAGGTGGGGGTACGCCGCACTACCCTCACTGACGTGGCGAAACGCGCCAACGTCAGCCGAATGACCCTCTACCGCCGCTACCCGGACGTGGACCACCTGGTCCGCGCTCTCATGACCAGAGAGTTCGCCGCGATCCTCGAACAGGTCGAGCACGCGACCCGCCGGGGCAGCGCCAGAGAACAACTGGTCAACAGGGCCGTGGAGGCGATCAGGACCCTCTCGGGCAACCCGCTGATGCAGCGCGTCCTGCAGCTCGACGCCGAGCTGATGCTCCCGTACCTGACCGACCGCCTGGGCAGCACCCAGCGCCTGGTCGAGCAGTTCCTCATCGGACAGATCGAGGCCGGTCACATCGACGGCTCGATCCGGTTCGGTGACGCGAAGACGCAGGCGCGCGTGGTGCTGCTGACCACGCAGTCGATGGTCCTCTCCACGAAGCCCGCCACGTCCGGGCTCGACTTCACCTCGCTGCTGGACGAGCTGGCCAAGCAGCTGGACGGAGCTCTGCGACCGTGAACACGTCCCTGAACGCCACCCGCCGCGCGCAAGATCTCCAGGCAGCACAGGAAGAAGTCGCCGACGTCCTGGTGATCGGCGGCGGTGTCACGGGCACCGGCGTCGCGCTCGACGCGGCGTCACGCGGTCTCAAGACCGTGCTGCTGGAGGCGCACGACCTGGCGTTCGGGACGTCGCGGTGGTCCAGCAAGCTCGTCCACGGCGGTCTGCGCTACCTCGCGAAGGGCGACGTGAAGCTCGCCCACGAGAGCGCGGTCGAACGCGGCATCCTGATGACCAGGACGGCACCGCACCTCACCCGCACGCTGCCGATGCTGTTCCCGTTGCACGCGGGAGCGAACCACTTCGTCATGGCCGGGCTCAAGGCGGGCAACGCACTGCGCATCGCCGCCGGTACGCCCGCCAGCGTGCTGCCCCGCCCGCGCCGGGTGCCCAAACAAGAGGCGCTGGCACTCGTTCCCGGCCTGAGCCCGGACAACCTCACCGGCGGGCTCCTCAACTACGACGGCCAGCTCGTCGACGACGCCCGTCTCGTGGTCGCACTGGCCAGAACCGCCGCCGGGTACGGCGCCCGCGTCATCACCCGCGCGAAAGTCCTGACGCTGCAAGGCGATGGTGCCGAAGCACAGGACACGCTCACCGGCACGACGTTCACCGTCAGGGCCAAAGCGGTGATCAACGCGACGGGCGTCTGGGCCGGCACGCTCGCCCCGGTGAACCTGCGGCCCTCCCGCGGCTCACACCTGGTCGTGGACGCGAAATCCGTCGGCCTCACCGGAACAGCGCTCACGATCCCGGTCCCCGGCGAGCGCAACCGGTACGCACTCCTGCTCCCCCAGATGAACGGCCGCGCCTACCTCGGCCTGACCGACGAGCCGGTGGACGAGATCCCGGACGTGCCGGCGGTTCCGGAGTCCGATGTGGACTTCCTGCTCAAGACCGCTTCCGGAGTCCTGCAACGGGAACTCACCCGAGCGGACGTGATCGGCAGCTACGCGGGCCTGCGACCGCTGCTCGAAGCCGAGGGTCAGACGGCGGACCTGTCCCGCCACCACGCGGTGCTCAAGGCCCAGAACGGTGTGATCACGATCGTCGGCGGCAAGCTGACCACCTACCGCAAGATGGCGGCGGACGCGGTCGACGCGACGAACATGACGCAGATCCCCTGCCGCACCAAGGACATCCGCCTGGTCGACGACAAGCCGTACCCGACCACGCCGATCGCGCCGGGGGTCACCGAGGCCGACGTCGTCCACGCGATCCAGCACGAGGGCGCGCTGGACGTCGACGACATCCTCGATCGCCGCACGAGAATCGGCCTGGTGCCGGCGGATCGTGAGAAGGCGGCACCGCAGATCGCCAAACTCCTCGCCGCCGTATGAGAAACGGGGCGCCCCAGCAAAGGGACGCCCCGTTTCACAGCGCAAGAATCACTCGCCGATGACCGGCTTCGCGGCCTTGGGCGGGTCGACGAGCGCCTCGCCCTCGATCCGCACCTTCCGCTTGTGCTCGTTGCTGCCACCCTGCTGGCCGCCGGCACCGGCGCCCATCGGAGCGCCACCCATCATGCCGCCGCCCGCACCACCGGGACCGCCACCAGGGCCGTGCGCACCGCCACCACCGGCAGCCGCGGCGCCGCCACCATGGGCACCACCGGCGGCCATGACACCGGCCGCGCCACCGAACTGCGTCGCCGCAGTGCTACCTGCACCGCCACCACCGGCCGGGCCGCCGAGGCCGGCGGGCATGCCGCCACCGCCACCGCCGCCGCCCATGCCCTTGGGGATGCCGCCGCCCCCGCCTCCGCCGCCGCCACCACCGGTGGCAGCCGTGGCAGCCGTCGCGGCGTGGTCGATGGTCGACGGGCGGTACCAGTCAGCGGTCGTCGTGGTCGGCGTGGCGCCGAACGACGGGGGCTTGGTCACGCCACCGGCAGTGGTGGTCGTGTCCTGCTCCCAGTGACCAGGCACCCAGTGGCCCTTGCCGGTGCCAGTGCCGGTGCCGGGGCCGCCAGGACCGCCGATACCGGGCATCTCACCGCGCGGGACACCCACGCTGCCGCCACCACCACCGCCTGGGGGCCGGTGGTGATCGGCGTCGGTGTGACCGCTGCCGGGCAGGTGGTGGTCGGCGTCCGTGTGACCGGGAGGCAGACCCACGCCACCGGCGCCAGGCGGGGTGTAGCCCGGCGCGACGTGCCCGCCGGCACCTCCTCCACCGGCGCTGCCGGTCGGGCTGCCCACCGGAACGCCGCCGGGAGGCGTGTAGTTGGGCGAGACCTGAGCGCCGCCGTGGCCGGTGTTGGTGCCGCCCTGGTAGCCGCCGCCCGCGCCGCTCGTGAACGTCCCGCCCGCACCGCTGTGGGCCTGGTTCTGCTCGGCGCTGCCGAGGCCGCCGAACCCGCCGGAGGTCGGCCGGCTGAGACCGCCCGCGCTCCCGCCGCCGGCCTTCTGCGCCATCGACGAGATCGCGTCGATGATCTGCTCGGCCATCTTGGCGATCTGCGAGACCTGCTTGACGAGGTCCATCAGCTTCTTGACCGAGCCGAGCAGCTTCTGGATGAAGTCCGCCAGCTTCTTCGCGTACTTGACCGCGGTGGACACGATGTCCGCGATCGCACCCGCGATGGCCGCTCCGAAGGTGAGGATCGACGCCGCCAGCCACTGGATGATCTTCATGACCATGTCGGCGACGGCCTGGCTGATCAGGTCCATGATCTGCTTGCGGACCTCGGCGACGAGCTTGCCCGCGCCCTCGACCGCCGCGGCGATGCCGTGCGTCGCCTTGGAGAGCGACTCCATGCCGTCGGCGTGCTTCTTGGCCGCCGCACGGTAGGAGTCGGCCGCCTTGCCCTGCCACTCACGGGTCTGCTGGACGCAGATGCGTTCGTACTCGGTCGCGATCTCCTGCACCTGCTGGCCGGCGGACCGGTAGGTCCCCGCCATCTTGGAGATGGACTCCGGGCTGCCCAGCAGCGCGTCGAACGGCTCCCGCAGGAAGTCGACGTGCTGGATCGCCCAGCTGAAGCCGGCGGCGAGGAACCCGCTCAGCGGGTTCCCGGACATGCCGATCATGCCCATGGCCGTGTTGGCCATGCCCAGGCCCGCGTTGACCCAGTCACCGCGTTCGATGGACGAGTAGGTGTTCGAGATGTTGCTGATCAGCTGCTGAGGGTTGGTGCCCTGCGACTGCGACGCCGGCGCGCTCATCCCCGTCCTCCGTTGAAGCCGAACATGTTGTCGAGGTCGACCTGCTCGTACTGCTGGACGGTCTCCTTGAGCCCGGTGGACATGTCCATCAGCGAGTTCGTGGCCTTGCCGAGCACGTCCTGCCCGAGACCGGCCTTCTCCAGGATGAACTGGGCGAGGAAGCCGCAGATGACGCCGAAGGCCTCGGTGGTGAGCGAGCCCGGGTCGCACGTCTCGGTGGCCTTGCGCAGCCGCTCGGTGAGCCGGTCCACGTTCGCGGCGTGGTTTCTCAGCTCGTCGAGATCGATGTTGAAGTGTTGCTGCATGCTCTAACCCCCTCCTGCACTCAGGCCATGACGTCGGGCGGGTTGGTGAAGTACTCGTCGTCGGGCCGAAGGTCCTTGCGCTCCAACTCCGACTTCGGTTCTTCCTCGTCGGTTCCGTCGCCCGCGTATCCGTTCGGCATCTGCGCCTTCACGAAGTCGAGCGCCGGGCTCTCCCCGACGAACTCGCCCATGATCTGCACGACGCGCCCGGAGGCCTCGCGCTGGGCCTTGGTGGAAGCGGCCAGAACTGCCGAGGCGATCTCGCTGGGGTCCATGCCGCGAGCCTCGGGCTTGATCTGCAGGTCGGTCAGCACCCCCGTGGCGTTGACAGTCACCGTGATCAGGCCGTCCGGCGAGCTTGCGCTCCCACCCACACCGCCGAGCTGGCCCACAGCCTGCTCAGCCTGCTGCTTGGCCTGCTCGATCTTGGCCCCGTACGTCTTGAGCCACTGATCCGGGTCGATGGTCTCCATGGTCACCCCCGTTGAGTGAATTGGTCGTTCGTTCGATTCGCCGTAGACGCCCGTATCGTTTCACTCGTTCCCTGCTCACCGATACTTTGAGTCCGATTACCGCCATCCGGGCTAACGAAGGGGTGCACCGTGCCTGAAGGAGTGCTGGAGATCGACGGGATCTCCAAGCGCTACGGAGAGGTCGTCGCCCTGCGGAACATGTCTTTTGACGTGCGTGCGGGCGAGCTCTTCGGGTTCGTCGGAAGCAACGGCGCCGGGAAGACCACGACCATGCGGATAGCGCTGGGCGTGCTCGCGGCCGACTCCGGCGAGGTGCGGTGGAACGGAAGAACCATCGACCTGGACACGCGCCGCCGCATCGGCTACATGCCGGAGGAGCGCGGCCTCTACCCGCGCATGAAGGTGCTCGACCAGCTCGTCTACCTGGCCGAGCTGCACGGCATGAGCACCAACGAGGCCCACACGAGCGCGGAGAACTGGATCGCCCGCCTGGGCCTGCGCGACCGCCGCACCGACGAGGTGCAGCGCCTGAGCCTCGGCAACCAGCAGCGGGTGCAGCTCGCCGCCGCCCTGGTGCACGAGCCGGACGTCCTGGTCCTCGACGAGCCGTTCTCCGGTCTCGACCCGGTCGCGGTGGACGTGATGAGCCACGTGCTGCGCGAGAAGGCCTCCGCCGGCGTGCCCGTCGTGTTCTCCAGCCACCAGCTCGACCTGGTGGAACGGCTGTGCGACCGGGTGGGCATCGTCAGCGCCGGTGCGATGGTCGCGGTCGGGACCGTGGACGAGCTCCGCTCCGGCGGGGTGTCTCGTCTGGTGGTCGAGTCGCCAACGACCGCCTGGACTGTCACGCTGGACGGCGTGCGGGTGATCGAGAAGAACGGGACGCGCTGCGTGCTCGAGCTCGCTGACGGCGTCGACGACCAGGCGGTGCTGCAGGCCGCCCTCGCCGCGGGTCCCGTGCACGAGTTCTCCCGCGAGCGCCCGACGCTGACCGAGCTGTTCCGCAACGTCGTGACCACCGAGGGCAGGAGCGCATGACGTCGGCCCGAGCGGTCTCGTTGGTGGCAAAGCGAGAGTTCGTCACGAAGGTGCGCACCAGGTCGTTCCTGATCGGCACCGCGGTGATCATCGCCGTGCTGGCCGGGTACGTCGTGCTGCAGTCCGTCCTGTTCGACGACCAGCAGCGCAGCGTGGTCGGGCTGTCGGGCCAGGCCACGCAGCTCGCGGATCCGTTGCGGGACAAGGCGAGGTCGTTCGGCATCGACGTCGAGACCCGCGACGTGACGACGGTGGAGAGCGCCGAGCAGCAGGTCCGCGACGGCTCGCTGGACGCGCTGGTGACGGGTGCGCCGCCCGCGTTGAAGATGATCGTCAAGGGCTCCGGCGACGAGATACTCACGACGGCGCTGAACGACGTGCTGCGCCAGCAGGTGCTGGTCGCCCAGCTCGCCGAGGCGGGCGTCACCCCGCAGCAGGTCGCGCAGAACCTCGCGAACGTCAGCGTGGACGTCACCGCGCTGGATCCCGTTGACCCGCAACGAGGTCAACGCCTCGCCATCGGCCTGATCGTGGCCGCGCTGCTGTACTACTCGCTTCTGGTCTACGGCACGATGGTCGCGCAAGGCGTGGTCGAGGAGAAGTCCAGCCGCGTGGTCGAGATCCTGCTCGCCACCGTTCGCCCGTGGCAGTTGTTGCTGGGCAAGGTGATCGGGCTCGGCGCGGTCGGTCTGCTGCAGCTGCTGGTGATCTCCACCGTCGGGCTGGGACTGTCGTCGGCGTTCAACGTGGTGGACGTGGGAGCCTTCGGCGGCACGGCCCTGTTGACGGGCGTGTTGTGGTACCTGCTCGGTTTCTTCTTGTACGCCACGGTGTTCGCGGCGGCCGCTTCCCTGGTGTCGCGGCAGGAGGAGCTGCAGTCGGTGCTGACGCCGATCAGCATGACGATCATCGTGGCGTTCGTGGCCGGCATCAACCTGATGATCGGCAGCCCTTCCGGTCCGACGGTCACGGTGCTGTCCCTGCTGCCGCCGTTCGCGCCGATCCTGATGCCGGGCCGGATGGCGATGGGCGTCGCGCCGGCGTGGCAGGTGGTGCTGGCCGTCGTGCTGGCGCTGGCGGCCATCGCGGCCATCACGTGGCTGGGCGGCAAGGTCTACGCGAACGCCGTGCTGCGGACCGGAGCTCGCGTCAAGCTCCGCGAAGCTCTCCGGCTCTAGGCGTGGATCCTTCCCAGGCTCGCGCGCTGCTGCAACGACGCGTCGACGCGTACTCGGACGAGTTGTGCGACAAGATGACGCGGATGCTCGACCAACTGGTCGCCCTGCGCTCGTCGGTCGACGACGCGACCCGGCCTGCGGTCGACGCGGCGTTGGAGCTGTTCGTCCACGCCTGCCGCAACGTCGCGTTCGACCACTCCTTCGACTCCCGGCCCGGACCGCGCCCGCGGCCGCAGCTGATCGCGGCCCAGGACCAGGCCTCCGTCGACGCGGTGGTCGACGGTCTCGACACCCTTCAACGGCTGTGCGACCAGCAAGGCGAGTTCCAGGAGTGGGTCGACGCGCTCAACAACGCGAGGACGTACTGGGCGGCGGCGACCTACGTCCAGCACGCCCGCGCGACGCTCACTTGATGGCCTGGTACCGGTCGAGGGCTATTTTCCGCTCGACGGCGTGGTCGACGATCGGTGGGATGTCGAGGCTGTCGGGCGCGTACTTCCTGACGTAGGCGCCGTCGGGGTCGAACTTCTTGGCCTGGGTGGCCGGGTTGAAGATGCGGAAGAACGGCGCCGCGTCCGTGCCGCAGCCCGCGACCCACTGCCAGTTGTGCTGGTTCGAGGCGATGTCACCGTCGACGAGGTGCTTCATGAAGTGCCTCGCGCCCCACCACCACGGCAGGTGCAGGTCCTTTACCAGGAAGCTGGCCACGATCATGCGCACCCGGTTGTGCATGAAGCCTTCCCGGAGCAGCTGACGCATCCCGGCGTCGACGATCGGGTAGCCGGTGCGGCCCTGCGCCCAGGCCTCGAACAGCTCCTCGTCCTCGTCGTACTGCATCCGATCGAACTTGCGGTCGTAGTTCTCGCGCGCGGTCTCCGGCTTGTGCCACAACACATCGGCGTAGAACTCACGCCACGCCAGCTCGCTGCGGAAGGTGCCGTCGCAGTCCTGCAGCAACGTGCGCGGGTGCAGCACGCCGAACCTCAGGAACGCCGACAGCCTGCTGGTGGCGTCGAGGTCGGGGCGGTCGCGGGCGGTGTCGTAGTCCGCCAGCCGTTCGTCTCGGAACTCCTCCCACAGCTTCCGCGCGTCCGGGAGTTGTTCTTTGAGGGCTGGAAGTTTCGCGCTGTGGTCCGGCTTGATCCAGTCCAGAGTGGACGCGTCGGTGTCGGCGGGCTTGCGCCAGCCGTGGTCGAGCCAGGCGTTGCGGAACGGGGTGAAGACCTTGAACGGCGTTCCGTCCTGCTTGCGCACGCGGCCGGGCGTCACGGCGTAGGGCGAGCCGGAGCGGACGAGTTCGATGTCGCCCAACGCTTCCTCGACGGCCTGGTCGCGGTTTCGCCCGTACGGTGCGCAGTCGGCGGAGATGTGGACGCTGCTCGCTCCGATTTCCTTCGCGATGCGGGGAACTGTCTTCACCGGGTCGCCGTGCACGACCATCAGCCGGCCGCCCAGTTCGTCGTTCAACGCGTGCAAACAGCGGTGCAGGAAAACGATTCGCGGCTGTCCGGATGGTTTCAGCAACCTGTCGTCGAGAACGAACAATCCGAGTGCTCGGGGCGACCTTTCCGCGGCGGCAAGAATCGCGGGATGATCGGACGTTCGCAAATCGCGGCGAAACCAGACGACGGTTGGAGAACTCACCCCTAGACGCTACGGCGAACTCACCTGGGCGGCGACTTCGAGGGTGATCAGCCGGACCATTCCGAGAAGGCGCCCGTGATGGGCGGCGTAGGGCTGGTAGTGCTCCGACCGCGGATCAGCGAACGGCGGGCATCCGAGTCGATCAGGATCAGCTCCACGCCCGCGAGCTCTACGACCGCAAGCCCCGGCCCATCCCCAGAACATGACAAAAGGCGCGCCACCAGCGGTGACGCGCCCTCAGCATGCCAGACGAACTAGCCCGTGATCAGCGGTTCTCCATCGAGATGAAGTCGCGCTCGGTCGGGCCGGTGTAGATCTGCCGCGGACGGCCGATCTTCGTGGCCGGGTCGTTGATCATCTCGCGCCAGTGCGCGATCCAGCCGGGGAGACGGCCGAGCGCGAACAGCACGGTGAAGAACTTGGTCGGGAAGCCCATCGCCCGGTAGATCAGACCCGTGTAGAAGTCCACGTTCGGGTAGAGCTTGCGGGAGATGAAGTACTCGTCGCTCAGAGCGGCCTCTTCCAGCTGCTTCGCGATGTCGAGCAGCTGGTCGTCGGCGCCGAGCTTGCCGAGGATCTCGTCGGCCGTCTTCTTGATGATCGCGGCACGCGGGTCGTAGTTCTTGTAGACCCGGTGGCCGAAGCCCATCAGGCGGACGCCGTCTTCCTTGTTCTTCACCTTGTTGACGAACGCCTTGACGTCGCCGCCGTCGTTCTTGATCTTCTCGAGCATCTCCAGCACCGCGGAGTTCGCGCCGCCGTGCAGCGGGCCGAACAGGGCGTTGATGCCGGCGGAGATGGACGCGAAGAGGTTCGCCTCGGACGAGCCGACCAGGCGCACGGTCGACGTGGAGCAGTTCTGCTCGTGGTCGGCGTGCAGGATGAACAGCAGGTCGAGCGCGCGGACCAGGTCCGGGTCGAGGTCGTAGGCCTCGGCCGGGAAGCCGAAGGTCATCCGCAGGAAGTTCTCCACCAGGCCAAGCGAGTTGTCCGGGTAGAGGAACGGCTGGCCGATCGACTTCTTGTACGCGTAGGCCGCGATGGTCGGCAGCTTGGCGAGAAGGCGGATCGTGGAGATCTCCACCTGGTTCGCGTCGAACGGCGACAGCGAGTCCTGGTAGAAGGTCGACAGGGCCGACACCGCGGAGGACAGCACCGGCATCGGGTGCGCGTCACGCGGGAAGCCGTCGAAGAAGCGCTTGAGGTCCTCGTGCAGCAGCGTGTGCCTGCTGATCTTGGAGGAGAAGTCGTCCAGCTGGGCCTGGGTGGGCAGCTCACCGTAGATGAGCAGGTAGCTGACCTCGATGAAGTTCGAACGCGCGGCCAGCTGCTCGATCGGATACCCGCGGTAACGCAGAATTCCAGCGTCACCGTCGATGTAGGTGATCTCGGAAGAGCAGGAGGCCGTGTTGACGAAACCGGTGTCCAGGGTTACCAGACCGGTCGTCGACAGCAGTTTGCCGAGTTCGATGCCGGGCGCGCCTTCGGTCGCCGGCACCACCTTCATCTCGAGCTCTCCGCCCCCGTGGCGCAGCGCGACGGTCTGGGTGTCGTTCGGCGCAGTCGTCGCGTCGGGCATTCAAGTCCCTCTCAACGCTCGGACGGGGTGGCGGCAGGTCGCACGGCCTGCCGTCGTCTCGGACCACCCCGTTGGGATCTGAGTCTTCTAAGTTCACTCACGCTAGTCGGCGGAAGGCCCGCCTCGCAGCAGCGGTGTGAACCGATTCTGTGAGATGGGACCGGCATCACATCCGTAATGCCAGTTTCTAGCGCGGCTACCTCACGGTAGTCCGTTCCCCGGTTTTATCCACCCAGTGCAGCGGTGAGTTCGCTCGCAAAGGGCGGTTCGGCGCCTGCGCGCGAACATGTGATCGCGGCCGCAGCACCCGCGTAGGTCAATGCTTCGGTCCATTCATCGCTTGCGAGCGCACGGACCTTCTCCACGCTCAAGGCGTCGTGGTCGTGCAGCCACGCGAGCAGGGCACCTTGCACTGTGTCGCCCGCACCGATCGTGTCGACAACGTCCACCTTCACCGGCGGCACGTCGACCTGTCCCGTGGCGGTGATCACTGACAGACCGTCGCCACCTTTGGTGAGCACGACCGCGGCCGGTCCCTGTGAAATCCACGTCCTTGCGATCTCGATCACGTCGCCGTCCTCGGCGAGCCATTGGGCGTCTTCGACCGACACCTTCAGCAAACCGACGTCCGGCAGCCACGACCGGAACCGCGCGCGATAGGCGCCCGGATCGTCGATCAGCCCTGCCCGGATGTTGGGGTCGAGCGCAGTGAGCAAGCGCTTGCTCTCGCGCCTCAAGACCTTTTCGTAGACCGAGGCACCGGGCTCCAGCACGAGGCTGAGAGTGCCGAACGACACCGCCTGCACGCCCTCGGGAAGCGGCCCCGGGTCCTCGACGAGCCGGTCGGCCGTGCCCTGGACGTAGAACGAGTAGCGCGCCGAACCGTCGTCAGCGAGCCCGACGACGGCGAGCGTGGTGTTCTCCGGCCCGCGCTGGACCAGATCCGTCGCCACGTTCGACGCGTGCAGCCGCTTGACCAGCTGCTCCCCGAAGTGGTCGCTCGACACCCGCGACAGGAAGCCCGTCGGCACGTCCAGCCGCCCGAGCGCGACGGCGACGTTGTACGGCCCGCCACCGAGCTTCGGCGCGAGCGGCGTCAGCTCGTCGTCCCCCACCGGCACCATGTCGACAAGTGCCTCACCAGCAACCACGATCACTGCGCATTACTCCTTCGGGGAGGCTCCGGTCCGCTGCAGGCCATCCAACAACAGTTCGCCCAGAGCGGTGAACGCCTCGGCGTCCGAAACGCCTGCCCGTTTCGTGAGGACACCTGTCTGGATGCCTTCGATGAGCAACCCGGCCATCTCGGCGAACAACGTCGCGTGCACCTCGCGGAACACATGCGTCTGCACGCCGTCCTGGATGAACGCCTTGATGCGTTCTGCCGCAGCGCGCGCGTTGCGCTCGTAGGTGGCACGCGTCGGCGGGAAGTCCGAGACGTCCGCGATGAACGCCGCCGAGGCCTTGGACAGCTCCTCCGCGGCTCCCGCGAGGTAGCTGCCGATGCGTTTGCGCACGTCGTTGAGGCCGGCGATGCGCTTCTCGATGCGTTCGGCGGCGCCCTTGAAGTACCGGCCGACCACCCGCACGGCCAGCTGTTCCTTGCTGCCGGCGAGCGCGTACAGCGTCGACTTCGAGCAGTGCAGCCTGCCCGCGATGTCATCGAGAGTGAGATGACCGAAGCCCTCGGTGAGGAAGAGAGCCTCCAACCGGGTGAGCAGCTCGGCCTGCCGCTGCGTGAGAGCCCGCGTCATGGTGACGACCTTGCCACACTTACTGGCACCTGTACTGGCGTACGTCCTACAGTACAGCTACCAGTACACACCGGAGGTCGACGATGCCCGCCGAGAGGCTGCTCCCCACCCAAGAGGCCGAAGACCTGATCGCGCTGGTCAGGGAGATCGCGCGGGACGAGCTGAAGCCCCACGCCGCGGACGCCGAGGAGAACGAGAAGTTCCCCCGCGACGCGTTCCGCCTGCTGGGCAGGGCCGGGCTGCTGGGCCTGCCGTACGCGGAGGACTTCGGCGGCGGCGCACAGCCCTACGAGGTGTACCTGCAGGCCCTCGAAGAGGTCGCCTCGGCCTGGATGACCGTCGCCGTGGGTCTCTCCGTGCACGTCATGTCCTGCTACGGCCTGGCCACCTTCGGCACGCGCGAGCAGCAGGACCGCTGGCTGCCCGAGATGCTCGAGGGCGAGCTCCTGGGCGGCTACGCGCTGTCCGAGGTCCAGGCGGGCTCCGACCCGGCGGCCATGTCGACCCGAGCCGTCCGCCAGGGCTCCGAGTACGTCGTGAACGGCACCAAGGCGTGGATCACCCACGCCGGCGCCGCCGACTTCTACACCCTCATGGCTCGCACGTCACCGGACGGCGGCCGGGGCATCTCCTGCTTCCTGGCCCCGGGAGACGCCAAGGGCCTCTCCGCGGACACTCCCGAACGCAAGATGGGCCTCACCGGCTCCATCACCGCGCAACTCCAGTTCGACGACGTCCGCTTCGGCACGGACCGGCTGATCGGCCAGGAGGGCGACGGCCTGAAGATCGCACTGTCCGCTTTGGACTCGGGCCGTCTGGGCATCGCCGCCTGTGCAGTGGGCCTCGCCCAGGCAGCCCTGGACGAAGCCGTGGCGTACGCCAAGACGCGGACCCAGTTCGGCCGCCCGATCATCGAGTTCCAGGGCCTCGAGTTCCTGCTCGCCGACATGGCCGCCGCCGTCGAGTCGGCCCGCGCCACGTACCTGCACGCGGCCCGCCTGCGCGACCGCGGCCGCCCGTTCCGTCAGCAGGCGTCGATCGCCAAGCTCATCGCCACGGACGCGGCGATGAAGGTGACGACCGACGCCGTGCAGGTGCTCGGCGGTGCGGGCTACACCCGCGACTTCCCGGTGGAGCGCTACATGCGCGAGGCCAAGGTCCTGCAGATCTTCGAAGGCACCAACCAGATCCAGCGCCTCGTGATCGGCAGGGGACTGCGCTAGCTCTCGCGGTAGAAGGGGTCGGCCACGACCCCTTCACCCTTGCGCTCGTCGAACGCGTAGACCTCACGGCCCTCCACGTACACGTGCAGCGCCCGGCTCATCACGTCCAGCGGATCCCCGGACCAGATCACCACGTCGCCGTCCAGCCCGGGTTTCAACGCACCGACCCGGTCGTCCAGCCCCATGATCTTCGCGGGGTTGACCGTCAGCGACCTGATGGCAACCTCGGGGTCGAGCCCCTCCTTGACCGCCAGCGTCGCCTGGTGCACCAGGAAGTGAATCGGCACAACGGGATGGTCGGTGGTGATCGCCAGCTCCACCCCGGCCCGCGCCAGGATCCCTGGGTTGCGCAGCCCGCGGTTGCGAACCTCCACTTTGGACCGAGACGTGAACAGCGGCCCGATGATCACCGGAATCTGCTTCTCCGCGATGAGATCCGCGATCAGGTGGCCCTCGGTGCCGTGGTTGATGATCAGCCTGTAGCCGAACTCCTCCGACAACCGGATGGCCGTGGCGATGTCGTCCGCCCGGTGCGCGTGCTGGCACCACGGCAGCTCACCGCTGAGAACCTTCGCCAGGATCTCCTGGGTGTTGTTGCGGTCGAAGGTCTTCCCGTCGGCTTCCGCCTCGGCCTTCTTGGCCATGTAGTCCTGCGTCTTGGTCAGCTCGTCCCGGATGACCGCCGCGACGCCCTGACGCGTGGACGGCAGCTTCCCCTTGTCGCCGTACACCCGCTTCGGGTTCTCACCGAGCGCGCTCTTCACGCTCACCGGCTCCTTGACGAGCATCTCGTCGACGGTCCGCCCCCAGCACTTCACGGCCACCGTCTGCCCGCCGATCGGGTTCCCCGACCCCGGCTTGATCACCGCCGTGGTGACCCCACCGCTGAGCGCGTCCCCGAACCCGAGGTCGGCCGGGTTGATGGCGTCCAACGCCCGCATCCGGGCCCCGACCGGGTCCGTCATCTCGTTGGTGTCCTGGCCTGCCCAGCCCTCGGCCTCCTCGTGGACACCGATGTGCCCGTGCGCCTCGACGAAGCCGGGCAGCACCCAGGCCCCGTCGGCGTCGACGACCTCGACCCCGTCCGGGATGTCGACGTCGGCACCAACCGCGACGATCTTCCCGTCCTGGATGAGAACAGTTCCGCCCTCGACGGGCTCCCCGTCGACGGGAACGACGTAGCCCCCGGTGATCGCGATGTTCATGGTTAGCAACGCTAACGGTAGTGCCCGCGTTTCGCTACGACGGCGCCTTTTCTAAAACGGCTTGATCCCCCACCGGGCACCCCAGGACTCGCCGGGAGCCACCCGGATCAGGTCCACCCCGGAGTTCAACGCGTCCGGCGGGCACGTCATCGGCTCGATGGCCACCGCACGCCCCCGGTCCGGGTAGGAGTCCGGCGTGTACACCTGCACCCAGCGGAACGCCGGGTCGGCCCACACCTCGACCCCACCACCGTCAGCCTCCAGCAGGTGGTGGACGAGACCGTCCTCGCCCGGCTCACAGCCGCCGAACGGCGTGTCCAGGTGAATGCCGGCCAGTCCCCGCCCCTCGCGGAAGTCGAACTGGGTCCCCTCGACCGGCACGGCCGGACCCGAGGGCACCATCCGCTCGACGTCCAGCGGCAGCACGGTCGTGGCCGCCAGCGTCAGGGTGCACGAGTCGGTGGCAGCGTTCCCGGCACGCGGGTACGGGTGCGTGCCGACCCCGAACGGCGTGGCGACGTCGCCGACGTTCGTGACCCCGTGGGTCACCGTCAGCCCGTTGTCGTCCAGCGCGTACGACACCGTGACGTACAAAGCCGCGGGCCATCCCGCCTGGGGTTCGATGGTCGTCTGCAACGACACCAGCGACCCGGTGTGCTCCAGCACCGACCAGGGCCGCCGCCGAACCAGCCCGTGGATCGCGTTCCCCCGAGCCGGCTCCGTGACTTCGAGCTGCTGCGGAACCCCGTCCAGCACCCAGGACGCCCCGGCGGTCCGGTTGGGCCACGGAACCAGAATCGCCCCGGCACTCATGGGCGGCTTCTCGTCGGCACCGAACGTTTCCACATACGGAACGCCATCCGCTTCGAAGGACCGCAGGCCCGCGCCTACAGTCGTGATCACAGCGGTGGCACCCTCGTACGAGATCCCCAACATGAGGCAGAAGCCTACGGGGCCAGAGGAAGGATTCCCCATGAAGGTTCATCACCTCAACTGCGGCACGATGCGTCCGCCGCTGGTCGCGGGCGGCATCGTGGCGCACTGCCTGCTGATCGAGACCGACCAGGGCCTCGTCCTGGTCGACACCGGTTTCGGCACGCACGAGGTGACCAACCCCGGCGAGACGATCAACGCGCTGAGCCGCACGCTGCTCAAGCCGGTGCTCGAGATCGAGGAGACGGCGATCTTCCAGGTCGAGAAGCGCGGTTACGGGGCCGAGGACGTCCGGCACATCCTGCTCACGCACCTCGACCTGGACCACGCCGGCGGCCTGCGCGACTTCCCCAACGCCACGGTGCACGTGCTGGACACCGAACTCGAGGCCGCGACCAACCCGCCGACCGCCAAGGACCGGATGCGGTTCCCGAAGGCGCAGCGCGAGGGTGTCACGTTCGAGACGCACAAGGCCGAGGGCGAGGACTGGTTCGGGTTCGAGGCGGTCAGGAACATCGCCGGCCTGCCGGAGGACATCCTGATGGTGCCGCTCATCGGCCACACCCGCGGCCACACGGGCATCGCGGTGAAGTCGGCCGACGGCTGGCTGCTGCACGCCGGCGACGCCTACTTCTACCGCGGCGAGATCGAGACGCCGCCGAGCAACATCTTCGCGCTCAAGCTGACCGCCAAGCAGACCGAGACGATCCGCGAGCAGCGTCTGTCCAATGTGGAACGCCTGAAGGAGCTCAAGGCCACGGGCGAGGCCGAGATCTTCTGCGCCCACGACCCGGTAGAGCTGGCCAGGCTCGCGTGACGTTCGTCCAGCAGATCCGTCTCGACCAGGCCGAGAACACGCACCGGTACCCGTTCACGCTCCCGGTGGTCCAGCACCTGATCAAGAACCCGATCGAGCTGCGCAAACCCGTCACGTTCCTCGTGGGCGACAACGGCGCGGGCAAGTCCACGCTGATCGAGGCGATCGCGGTGGCCGCCGGGTTCAACGCGGAGGGCGGCACGCAGTCGTTCAACTTCGCGACAAGAGCGACCGAGTCGTCGCTTGGCGACTACCTCACGCTGCGCTGGGGCATCCGCAAACCTCGCACCGGCTTCTTCCTGCGCGCCGAGTCGTTCTACAACGTCGCCACCGAGATCGACCGCATCGGCGGGGGCATCCACGCCTCCTACGGCGGGAAGTCGTTGCACGAGCGGTCGCACGGCGAGAGCTTCATGGACCTCATGACGCACCGGTTCGGCAGCCGCGGGCTCTACGTGCTGGACGAGCCGGAGGCCGCGCTGTCGGTCAAAGGCTGCCTCACCGTCCTGCGGCGCATGCACGAGCTCGTCGGCGAGGGCTCGCAGTTCATCATCGCCACGCACTCGCCGATCCTGCTCGCCGCACCGGACGCGCAGATCCTGGAGATCACGGACGGCGAGATCGACGAAGTTCCTTACGACGCGGCGGAACCGGTCGCGCTGACCCGGAACTTCCTGGGTGAGCCCGACCGGTTCCTGAGGCATCTGCTGGACTGAGCTACTTCGCCAGGTTCTCCGGGTGGATCTCCACCTTGCCGTGCGTAAAGCGGTTGATCGCCCAGAGCACCAGACCGGCCAGCAACAGGAAGCCCGCGATCTTGTAGTCGTCCCACGGCCGGCCGGACAGCACCGGAATCGCG
The DNA here is from genome assembly GCF_040629405.1 of Lentzea sp. NPDC005914. Classification (NCBI taxonomy): domain Bacteria; kingdom Bacillati; phylum Actinomycetota; class Actinomycetes; order Pseudonocardiales; family Pseudonocardiaceae; genus Lentzea; species Lentzea sp. NPDC005914. Next base: position 40,080 of record NZ_JBEXVQ010000044.1, read on the forward strand.
AGGTACGCACAGGTGACCGCACCGAGCACCGGCGCCCACGTCGGCGCCCTGAAGTGCTTGTGCTCCACCTTCTCCTTGCGCAGCACCAGGCACGCGACGTTGACGATGGTGAAGACGACCAGCAGCAGCAACGACGTCGTGCCGCCGAGCTTGCCGATGTCGAAGAACGACACCAGGATCACCGCGATTCCCGAGGTGAAGACGATCGAGATCCACGGCGTGCGGCGGAGCGGGTGCACCGCGCCGAAGAACTTCGGGATGATCTGCTCGTTCGACATGCCGTAGAGCAGGCGCGACGCCATCAGCATGTTGATCAGCGCCGAGTTGATGACGGCCAGCAGACCGATCAGCGCGAAGATCCACAGCGGGAACCCCGGCGCGCCAACGGAAATCACCTTCAGCAACGCGCCGCTGCCCGCCTTGGCGAGCTCGTCGGACGGGATCAGCAGCGACGACGTGATCGCCACGAGCACGTAGATCGTGGCCGCGATGCCCATGCCCCACAACATCGCGCGCGGGAAGATCTTGATCGGGTTCTGGCACTCCTCGGCCATGTTGACCGAGTCCTCGAAGCCGACCATCGCGAAGAACGCCAGCGCCGTCGCCGAGGTGACCGCCAGGATCACGCTGGTCCCCGGCGGCGTGTGGATCTCGGTCAGCCGCGACGGCTCACCGTCGCCGACCGCGATCGCGTACGCGCCGATCAGGATGATGATGATCAGACCGGACAGCTCGATGCAGGTCAGGACCACGTTGGCCTTGACCGACTCGGACACGCCGCGGAAGTTGACGATCGCCAGCGCCGCGATGAAGAGGACCGCGATACCCGTGATCACCAGCGACTCCGGCCTGACCGCCAGGTCGAAGAACTCCACCAGCAGCTGCCGCAGGTAGGTGCGCCCGAAGGCGAGCGCGGCCGACGACGCCGACGTGATGCCGGAGCACATGACCGCGAAGGCGACCATGAACGTCAGGAACTGGATCTTGAACGCTCTGTTCGTGTACAGCGCCGCCCCCGCGGCCTTGGGATACTTCCCCACGAGTTCCAGGTAGCTGAACGCGGTGAGGAACGCGACCACGAACGCGAGGAGGAAGGGCAGCCAGAGTGCGCCGCCGATCTTTCCGGCCACGTTGCCGGTGAGCGCGTAGATACCGGTACCGAGGATGTCGCCGACGACGAAGAACAGCAGCAGCTTCGGGCCGATTGCCCGATTCAGCTCTGGTTGCTCCGTTTGTGGAGTCGCTTCAGCCATGCCCTGGGATTGTGCCCGTTTTGCCGGTCTACCAGCGGGGACCGCCGCCTACCTCACCCATATGGTGTAACTATGACACGCACGGCAACCCTGCTCTTCGCGGCTCTCGCGCTGACCGCCTGCACCTCGTCCGAGCAGCCGGCCCAGCCGACCCAGTACACCGACGTGAAGAGCCTCGTGGCCGCGGTCTCCAAGGCTGCCAACGAGAAGAGGACCTACCGCTTCACCATCGCGCCACCGACCACGGGCGGCGTCACGGCCCCGGCGAACGGCTCGGTGCGCCTCGGTGACGTCCCGGCGATCGACGCGACGACCAAGCGTCCCGTGCAGACCGGTGGGCCCGACGAGGAACTGCGGTTCGTCTCGACCACAAAGGACACCGCGTTCGTGAAGCTGCCGCCGGTGTTCGGCCTGCCTCAAGGCAAGTCGTGGGTCAAGCTCACGCGCCAGGGCGCCGACGACTTCACCACCACGTTGCTGGGCTTTCACGACGTGATCTACCAGCAGGCCGTCTTCACCACCTACCACCTGCCGGTGATGCAGGCGGGTGGCGAGCTCAAGCTGACCGCGCAGACCGGCGAGCGCACCCGTTACTCGATCTCGATCGACTACAAGAAGGCCTACGACGCCCTCACCGACGAGGCCCTGCGCAACGAGATCAAGCTCGCCCTCGACCAGGGCGTCACGAACTCGGTCGGCGAGCTCGAGATCGACGGCAAAGCCCTGCCGACGCGCATCAAGTTCTCCACCCAGTTCCAGAACGCGCTGATCGTCGACGAGGCGCGGTTCACCGACTGGGGCTCCGAGCTGCCGATCGCCGAACCCAACCCGAGCGAGATCAGCTCGCGGAACTGACCCGGTAGCGCCAGATCGCGGGCAGCAGCACCACCATGATCACGGCCGCGACGATCACCAGCACACCTCCGGCGGTCACCGCCGCAGCAGTGCCGAACGCCGCACCACCCGTGCCGTGCAACAGGTCCGCGATGCGCGGCCCTCCCGCCACGACCACGATGAAGACGCCCTGCATCCGCCCGCGCATCTCGTCCGTCGCGGCGGACTGCAGAATCGCGCCGCGGAACGCCATCGACACCATGTCCGCCGCACCCGCCAGCGCGAGGAACGCCACCGCGACCCACAGCGACCCGGCGAGACCGAAGCCCATGATGGCGAGCCCCCAGCCGACCACGGCGAGCGTCAGCGCGACACCGTGCCTGCTGACGTTCGAGATCCAGCCGGACGTGAGCCCGCAGATCACCGCACCCACGGGAATCGCCGCGAACAGCACGCCGAGCGCGAACCCACCACCGGCCGGGTCGCCGAACGTGTGCTGGGACATCTCCGGGAACAGCGCCCGCGGCATGCCGAACACCATCGCGATGATGTCCAGCAGCATGCTCGCCATCAGCACCTTCTGCGCCCACAGGTACGCGAAGCCGTCCAGCACGTCCCGCAGCCCGGCGCGCCGCACCACCCCGTCCAGCGGAGGCATCGACGGCAGCTTCCACACCGCGTAGACCGTGACGACGAGCGCGATCGCGTCCACCAGGTACAACGTCGACAGCCCGACGACCGGCATCAACGCCCCGGCCAGCAACGGCCCGAGCACCGCGCCGAACGACATGACCGTCGACCCCAGCGCCCCTGCCGACGGCAACAGCTCGGCCGGCACCAGCCGCGCGATCGACGCCGACCGCGCCGGAGCGTTGGCCGCGAAGAACACCTGCTGCAGCCCGAGCAGCGCGATCACCAGCCACACCGAGCCGACGTTCAGCGCCGCCTGCCCCCACAACAGCACCGACGAGACCGCGATACCGGTGTTCGTGACGAGCAGCAGCTTGCGCCGGTCGACGGTGTCCGCGATCGCACCACCCCACAGCCCGAACACGAGCAGCGGCACCAACGCCACACCAGCGGCGATACCGACCCACGCCGACGAGCCGGTGAGGTCGTAAACCTGCTTGGGCACGGCAACGGCGGTGAGCTGAGAGCCCACCGCCGTGACGATCGTGGACAACCACAACCGGCGATACGCGACGATCTTCAACGGTCGAGTGTCGATCACGAACGTCGAGCGCGCGTTTCTCCCCACAGTGGCCACATCGTTAGCTTATGACAACTAACAAGCCCTTTACGTGAACGTGTCGCCAACGCCACTTCAGAGACGGACGGGGTAGACCGGCTCGGGCACCTTCGGGCTGATCCGGCCCTCCACGAAGATCCCGTGCCAGATCATGAAGCACAGCACCGACCACAGCTGCCGGCTCCGGTCGAACTGCTCCGACTTGTGCTCGGCCAGCAGCTCCAGCACCGCGTTCTTGTCCAGCAGGTGCCCGGTCTGCGAGTCCGCGATGATCCCGCGCGCCCAGTCGTACATCTCGCCCCGCAACCAGTGCCGGATCGGCACCGGGAACCCGAGCTTGGGCCGGTTCAGCACGTGCGCCGGAATGATCTTCGCCAACGCCTTGCGCAGCGCGTACTTGGTCGTGCCCTCGGTCAGCTTCTGGTCCAGCGGCACCTCGGCGGCGACCTTGAACACCTCGGGATCGAGGAACGGCACCCGCAGCTCGATCGAGTTGGCCATCGTCACCTTGTCGGCCTTGACCAGGATGTCCCCGCGCAGCCACGTGTACAGGTCGATGTGCTGCATCCGCGCCACGGGATCCCAGCCCTCGGACTCCCGGTACCAGGGCGCGGTCACGTCCTGGAAGCCGATCCCCTCCACATATCCGGGGAACACCGCCCGAACCTGTGCGTCGCTGAAGTTGCGAGCGTTCCCGTAGTACCGCTCCTCCAGCTTCAGCGCCCCCCGCCGAAGCAGATCCTTCCCGCGCACGCCTTCCGGAATCGTCTTGGACACCGCGCCCATCAACTTCCGAACGCCACCGGGCACCTTCTCGAAGGGCGACAACGAAAGCGGTTCGTGGTAGATCACATACCCGCCGAACAGCTCGTCCGCGCCCTCGCCCGACAACACGGCTTTCACGTACTTCCGAGCCTCACGCGCGATGAACCACAACGGCACCAACGCCGGGTCAGCCACCGGGTCGTCCAGGTACCAGATGATCAGCGGCAGCTCTTCCATCATCTCGTCCGCCGACACGGTCCTCACCACGTGCCGCACCCCGATGGCCGCCGCCGTCTCGGCGGCAACGTCCACCTCGGAGTACCCCTCACGGTCGAACCCGCTGGTGAACGCGATCAAATTCGGATTGTGCAACTTGGCCAACGTGGCAGTGGCCGTCGAGTCGATCCCCCCGGACAGGAACGCCCCCACCGTCACGTCGGGGTCCGAGATCATGTGCTTGGCCACCGAGTCCCGCATGACCTCGGCAATCCGCTCGTGCAGCGCCTCGGCCTCGTGCTCCCCGTTCACCGGCCGCGGAGCGAACACCGGCTTGAAGTACCGGTTGAACAGCACCTGCCCACCCGGCGCCACCTTGAACGACGTCCCGGACTCCACCCGGCGCACCGCCTTGTGCAACGACTCCGGCTCCGGCACGTACTGCAACACCAAGTAGTGCTGCAACGCCGTCTGATCCAGCTCCTGACTGATCCCCAGCACACCGGTCAGCTGCAACAGCGACTTCTTCTCCGACGAGAACGCCACCCCACCAGGCCCAGCGGCCCAGAACAACGGCTTGATCCCAAACGGATCCCGCGCCCCGAACACAACCCGCTCCTGCGCGTCCCAAATCATGAACGCGAACATCCCGCGAAGCTTCTTGACCCAGTCCGCGCCCCGGTAGTGGTAGCCGGCAACGATGGCCTCGCCATCGCCCTGCGTCTTGAACTGGGCCCCGAACTGCAGGGCCAGCTCAGCCCGCAGCTCCTTGTAGTTGTAGATCTCCCCGTTGAAGTTCAACGTGTACCGAGTCGGGTTCTCCGGCGGCCCCCACACCAGCGGCTGGTGGCTGTGGTCAAGATCGATGAACCCAAGCCGGTTGAACCCGTACACGACCTCAGCATCGGCCCAGGTGTCCTGCTCGTCGGGCCCACGGTGCCGCTGACAGCGCAACGCCGCAGCCACAGACCCCCGCGCGGAGGCCGCAGCAGCCTCGGTGGAACAGATGAGTCCGAGCACTCCGCACACGTGAATCCGCACCTCGTAGCTAGCTGTGGCTGAAAACCCAGTATGCCCGTGCACAAATCGGGCACTTCCCGCAGCCTGAGGACGCGCAGCCCCCCAGCAAGGTTCCGCGCCACCGGCCAGCCCAATAGCGCCCGATGCCGAAGGCGAGGCGACCCGAAGGCGAAGCCGAGGCAAGCTTTACGTGTGGCCCGGTGGGGTCCCGTCACGAGTCGTGCCTGATCGTCTGCCGGCTCGGCTCGTGATGGGACCCCACCGGACCACACCACCTACGGAACGCGCAGCCGCCGAAAGCAACAGGCGTGCCATCAACCCGCCCGCGGCGCTGGACCCCCCGATCAGATTGGCGGGGGTTTGGGGGCAGAGCCCCCGAGGGGAAGCACGCAACGCAAGGTGAAGTCTCGCAAGGTGACCACCTACGGACTCCCAACAGGAACCCGCCAACGCAACCGTGGAAACAGCAAAAAAGGGGCGCCTCCCGCCCACAGGAAGCGCCCCATCGCAAAAGTCCAAACAGCAGCCCTACAGAGCCACCAGCTACGGAGCTACTCGCTCCAACTGCCACCCATCCCGCCCCAACCGGAACCTCAACCGGTCATGCATCCGATCCCGCCGCCCCTGCCAGAACTCGACCTCTTCAGGCCGAACCCGCCACCCACCCCAATGCGGCGGCACAGGAATCTTCTCGGTATCGGCGAACTGCCGCTCAATCTTGTGCAAAGCAGAATCCAAAGTGGATCGCCCAGAAACCACCCGTGACTGCGGCGAAGCCCAAGCCCCGATCTGCGACCCCCGAGGACGAGAGTTCCAGTACTCGGCCGTCTCCACCGGCCCGACCTTCTCCACGGTCCCCCGCACGTGCACCTGACGCTGCATCGCGAACCACGGGAACGTGGCCGACGCGTACCGAGTGGCCATCAGGTCGTGCGACTTGTTCGACGTGTAGTTGGTGAAGAACACCACCCCACGAGCGTCGAGCCCCTTCAGCAACACCGTCCGCGACGAAGGCCGGCCCTTCGTGTCCGTGGTCGCGAGCACCATCGCGTTGGGCTCGGGCAACCCGGCATTGGTGGCGGCGTCCAACCACAGCTGGAGCTGTTCATGCCAGGTGGCGGCAAGCTCCGACTCGCTCAGCGAGCCCTGCTCGTATGACACGCGCATCGCCGGTAGCGCGATGTTCGTGGTCTCCGTCATCGGCGAACCTCCAAGCAGCGTCAGAACTCGTGGTCCCTGGACCCGCGACCATACGCACGGCGAACGAATGGCGAAACCGCCTGCGTGGTGATGACCACCACCTGAACGGTGACTGTCCGTGCAAAGAACAGTTCTGGATCGAATTCGGGATCGAGTCAGATGGCGTCGAGCACATTTGTGACCGTGACCACGTCATCCCCCAGGGCGGTGGCGAGGGTTCCGCCTGCTGCCAACGGAACGACGTTCCACCACTCACCGCCACCCGCCTCGCGCGGCACCTCGTCCAACATCAACGACGTGCCGACGACCCGTTTCCCGGCCAGTCCCGCCGAAGACGAGTCGACCGACGGTGAGCCGATGACGAGCTGTTGGTGCAACAACGGCTTGCCGCAACGGGTTGCGCGCACCGTTGTGGAGAGCGTGCCGGGCGTTTCGCCCGCCCTGCCGAGCACCAGGACCTCCCGCAACGACAACTCTGCGTGACCGTCCAATTCGGCCTCCACCACTGCCGTGTGGTGCGCGCGCCGGGTCACCACGGACGGCTCTGGCAAGTAGCGGACAGAGCCCTCGACGGAAAATCGCACAGACGACGAAGAGGGCAGACCGGTCGGACCGGGCAGCATCAGGGTCGCCGCCACTCCGCGTAGATCAAGTGAGGCTCCAGGGCCGACTTCGACCGTCAGCTCCAGCGAGTCTCCACCGAGCGGGGACGTCACCGAGCTCACCAGGTGCACCAGCGCGACCGGGCCCACGCGCCGGGCGGGCACCAGGGTCAGGGGCGACTGGGACCGCAGGACCCGCACGACGCTGTTGCCGTGCGAGTCCAACGCCACCACCAGTCGTGCGGCGGCTTTCATCGGTCGGCCTTCACAGCTGAGCCAGCACCCACTTGGCCACTTCGGGAGCTTCGGGCGTCTCCACCAGCGACTGCGCGATCACCGGCAGCTCCCCGCGCATCCGGTGCGCGTCCGAGATCATCACGTCCATGTCGGCACCGACGTAGGGCGCCAGGTCGATCTTGTTGATCACCAGCAGGTCCGCGGTCGTCACGCCGGGACCGCCCTTGCGCGGCACCTTGTCCCCGCCGGCCACGTCCACGACGAAGATCTGCCTGTCGACCAGCCCGCGCGAGAACACCGCGGTCAGGTTGTCGCCGCCGCTCTCGATGATCACCAGGTCCAGCCCGGAGAACCGGTGCTCCAGGCGCTCGACGGCGTCCAGGTTCGCGGTGATGTCGTCGCGGATCGCGGTGTGCGGGCAACATCCCGTCTGCACCGCCTCGATGCGCGACGGGTCCAGCACGCCCGCTCGTCGCAGGAAGTCCGCGTCCTCGGTCGTGTAGATGTCGTTGGTGACGACCGCCAGCTCCAGCTGCGACCCCAGAGCGCGGCACAACGCCGCGGTCAGCGCGGTCTTGCCGCTGCCGACCGGGCCGCCGATGCCGATCCGCGGCGCGGATCCGTGGTGGTGGTCGTGCGGGTCGGGCCCGTGGTCAGCTCCCAAAGAGACGCACCCCTTCACGTCGAACATGTGCCTCGGCCAGAAGATCCAAGGCAGGTGAACCGAGCGCGGGCAGTTCCTTGCAAGCCCGCGCGGCGACGTCCTCCACCGGAAGCGCCGCAACGATCGCGTTGACCCCGAACGGGTCCAGTCCGAGCAACCGCACCGCCGCCGACGCCGGTCCGCTCACCGCCAGATAAGCACAGGTCAAAGCCGCTTCATACGGTTCGCCGACCAGCACACCGATCACCAGCGGCTGGTGCGGGGACGCCGGCAAGGCGGCAAGCCGGGCTGAAGGCCAAGCCCGCCGAGCCGCCCGCAACATGCCCCGCCCCTGCGCCCGCGACGCCTCGCGCTGGGCCGGCGACGGCGTGCGCGCATCCAGTTCGAGATCCAGCAGCTCCAGATCCTCACCGCGAGCCGCAGCGGCCGCGAACCCGGCCGCCAGCAACCCCGCGGTCAGCAAACGCCCGTGCAGGAACGACTCCAGCGACAGCTCGTCGACGACCAGCCCGCGCGAGGCAGCCTCCTCGAGGCCACCGGAGTGCACGTGTCCGCCACCGGGAAACCGGGAGTCGGCGAGGATCAGCGCGGTCAGCATCAGAACAGGAAATACCGTTGGGCCATCGGCAGCTCGGCCACCGGTGAAGGCTCCACCAGGTCGCCGTCCACGTGCACGGCGAAGCTGTCCGGATCCACCCGCACGTCCGGCATCGTGTCGTTGTGCACCATGTCGGCCTTCGTGACGGATCGAGTGGACTCGACCGGCAGGACCCGCCGGGCGTACCGATCCGCGATCCCGGCCTCGATCGCTTCCGGCGCAACGAAGAACACCGAGGAAGCGGCACCGGCCGTCGCACCGAACATCGGCCGCGCCCACACCGGCTGCGGCGTCGGAATCGAGGCGTTGGCGTCCCCCATCGCACCCCACGCGATGAACCCGCCCTTGAGCACCACCGAGGGCCGGACCCCGAAGAACTTGGGCTCCCACAACACCAGGTCCGCGAGCTTCCCGACCTCGACCGACCCGACCTCGGAGGCGATCCCGTGCGCGATGGCCGGGTTGATCGTGTACTTCGCGACGTACCGCCGGGCCCGCAGGTTCTCCTCGATCGAACGCCGCGCGGACATCACGTGCGCCGTCTGCCAGGTCCGGATGATCACCTCGCCGACCCGCCCCATCGCCTGCGAGTCCGACGAGATCATCGAGATCGCGCCCATGTCGTGCAGCAGGTCCTCGGCGGCGATCGTGGTCGGCCTGATCCGCGACTCCGCGAACGCCAGGTCCTCGGGCACCGACGGGTTGAGGTGGTGGCACACCATCAGCATGTCGAGGTGTTCTTCGAGCGTGTTGACGGTGTGCGGGCGCGTCGGGTTGGTCGACGACGGCAGCACGTTCGGCAGCGAGACGACCCGGATGATGTCCGGCGCGTGCCCGCCGCCGGCACCCTCGGAGTGGTAGGCGTTGATCGACCGGCCGGCGATGGCGTCCACCGTGGACTCCAGGAACCCGGCCTCGTTCAACGTGTCCGTGTGGATCGCGACCTGCACGCCCGACTCGTCCGCCACCCGCAGGCAGGCGTCGATCGCGGCGGGAGTCGTGCCCCAGTCCTCGTGCAGCTTGAAACCGCCCGCACCGCCGACGAGCTGCTCGCGCAGGCCCTCTTCGGAGACCGTGTTCCCCTTGCCCAGCAACAGAACGTTGATCGGCATGTGGTCCATCGACGTCAGCATCCGGTCGAGGTACCACGCGCCCGGCGTCACGGTCGTGGCCTTGGTGCCCTCCGCCGGACCGGTGCCGCCACCGATCAACGTCGTGAGCCCGGACGCCAGCGCCTCGTCGACGATCTGCGGGCAGATGAAGTGCACGTGGCAGTCGATGCCGCCCGCGGTCAGGATCTTCCCGTTGCCGGACAGGATCTCCGTCGACGGCCCGATCACCAGCGACGGGTGGACGCCGTCCATCGTGTCCGGGTTGCCCGCCTTGCCGATCGCGACGATCCGCCCGTCCCGCACGCCGACGTCGGCCTTGACGACACCCCAGTGGTCGAGGATCACCGCACCCGTGATGACCAGGTCGGGAGCGCCCTCGGCACGGGTCGCGACGCCCTGGCCCATCGACTCGCGGATCACCTTGCCGCCGCCGAAGATCACCTCGTCGCCGGACCCGGTACCGCGACTCAAGTCCTCGGTGACCTCGATGAACAGGTCGGTGTCGGCGAGCCGGATCCGGTCGCCCACCGTCGGCCCGAGCAGTTCGGCATAGCGCTCACGGTCGATCATCGCTGCAACCCCCGGACAATCCTCAAGCCTGCCAACGGAACCAGCGTGACCTCGCGCTCCACGCCCGGCTCGAACCGCACGGCCGTGCCCGCCGGGATGTCGAGCCGGTACCCGAACGCGGCTTCGCGATCGAACTCCAAGCCCGTGTTGACCGACGCGAAGTGGAAGTGCGACCCGACCTGAACAGGCCGGTCAGCGACGTTCACGACGACCATGGAGATGCGCGGCCGTCCCGGATTCAGCTCCACGGGTTCCGAGCCGACGATCACCTCGCCCGGCGCCGGACCGGCCGAAGGCGCGATCGGGTGGTGCACGGTGACGAGCTTCGTGCCGTCCGGGAACGTCGCCTCGGCCTGCACCGAGTCGATCATCTCCGGCACCCCGCGCATGACCTGCTCCGGTGCGAGCACCGTGCGGCCGCTCTCCATCAGCTCGCTGACCGTGCGGCCGTCCCGCGCGCCCTCCAGCACGTGGTCGGTGATCAGCGCGACGGCCTCGGGATAGTTGAGGAGCACGCCGCGTTCGAGACGGCGGCGCGCCACGTCGGCGGCGACGTGCACGAGGAGCTTGTCGCGTTCATGCGGCGTCAGATGCACCCAGCCGTTCTATCACCCGAAAGCGCGTTCTCGCAGAGTGGAAACACCGCTGAAACACGGCCGCGTGTCCACCGACCGGTTGACAACCGGAGTCAGCGGTGCGGTCGTCCCGGCGAACCCCCTCGAAACAGCAAGATTTTCCCCATGAACGCGATCCGAGTGAGGGGCCTGACGAAGGCCTACAAGGGCCACCAGGCGGTGGCAGGGGTGGACCTCGACGTCGCACGCGGCGAAGTGTTCGCCGTCCTCGGCCCGAACGGGGCCGGCAAGACCACGAGCGTCGAGATCCTGGAGGGGCACCGCGACCGCGACGGTGGCGAGGTCAGCGTCCTCGGCGTCGACCCGGCCAAGGCGGACCGGTTGTGGCGTTCGAGGATCGGCATCGTCCTGCAGAGTGCGACGGACGCCGCCACGCTCACCGTCCACGAGGCCGTGCACCACTACGCCAAGTACTACGCCAACCCGCGTGATCCGGAAGAGGTCATCGACCTCGTCGGGCTCACCGAGAAGGCCAAGTCCCGCGCCGGCACGCTCTCCGGTGGCCAGCGGCGCCGGCTCGACGTGGCGCTCGGCATCATCGGCCGCCCGGAGCTCGTGTTCCTGGACGAGCCGACCACGGGCTTCGACCCCGAGGCGCGCCGCCAGTTCTGGGGCCTGATCAAGCTGCTGGCCGCCGAGGGCACCACGATCCTGCTGACCACGCACTACCTGGACGAGGCCGAGGCGCTCGCCGACCGCGTGGCGGTGCTGGCGGGGGGCCGCATCGTCGCCGAGGGCACGCCGCAGACGTTGAACGGCCGCGCGCACGCCGACGCCACCGTGCGCTGGCTGTCCGACCGCGGCTACCAGGAGATCAAGACCTCCGAGCCCACCAAGACGATCGTCGAGCTCTCGCGCAACGGCGAGCTCGCCGAACTCACCGTCACCCGCCCGACGTTGGAAGACATCTACCTGGAGCTGATCAAGTGACCACCGCGGCTGTGCTTCCCGGAACTCTGTCGATCGGTCTCTCGAGGGGTGCGACCGAGCTGCGGGAGTTCTTCCGGCAGAAGGAAAACCTCATCTTCACGGTGTCGCTGCCGGCGATCCTGATGCTGCTGCTCGGCACGGTCTACGTGCACGAGGCCGCGGCGGGCCAGATGTTCGCGGCCAGCATGATCGGCGCGGGCATCATCTCGACCTCGTTCGTCGGACTCGGCATCAGCGTCGTGGCCGACCGCGAGGACGGCACGCTCAAGCGCCTGCGCGGCACGCCGATGCCGTTGACGTCCTACTTCATCGGCAAGATCATCCTGGTCTTCGTGTCGAGTCTCTTCGAGGCCGTGCTGCTGATGGTCGTCGCGATGCTGCGGTTCGACGTGGAGCTGCCCTCGACCGCCGAGAAGTGGTTCACGTTCGGCTGGGTGTTCACGCTCGGCGTCATCTCGTGCTCGCTGATCGGCGTCGGCCTCAGCTCGATCGCCAAGACCACCCGCAACGCGGCGGGCGTGCTGAACCTGCCGTACATCGTGTTGCAGTTCCTGTCGGGTGTTTTCATCAGCCAGGCGGTGCTGCCGGACTCCCTGCGGATCACGGGTTCGCTCTTCCCGCTGAAGTGGGTGTGTCAGGGTTTCCGCTCGGTGTTCGCACTGAACGACGGCTACGCGGCGATGGAGGCGGCGGGATCATGGGAGCTCGGCAAGATCGCGCTGGTGCTCGGAGCGTGGACGATCGCGGGTCTGGTACTCGTGAGCAGGACTTTCAGGTGGAGCAACAACGCCAGCTGATCACCTGGTACGTGCTCTTCGCGATCACGCAGGTCACCGCGCTGGTGCTCGTCCTGATCGACAACAACCCCCTCGCCGACCGCCTGACGGCGGCGGGGTTGTTGTGCTTGAACGGTGTGTGGTTCGTGCTCTACGGCAGGCGGCTGGTCATCCGCGGGGAGGACGACTGGCACGGTTTCGTCTACGCGGCCGGTTCGCTCGCCACGTTCGCACCGGCGGTCTGGTTCAGCGGCAGCGCGACCTTCGCCCTGTTCGGCCTGGTCCCGCAGATCTACATGGTGCTGCCGATCGGGTGGGCGTTCTTCCCGATGGTGTTGTTCGTGCTGACGCCGCAGGCGCTGACCTGGGCCGCGGGTGCCGATCCGGCGCTGCCGTGGCCGGCGGCGGTGCTGATCATCGGCTTCTCCCAGGCGTTCGGGTGGGCGATCAGCCGGATCGCGGCGCAGAACCAGCAGCGCGGCGAACTGCTGCAACGGATCGAGGCGCTGACCATCGAGGCCGAACGGGCGCGGTGGTCGGCGGACATCCACGACACGCTGGCGCAGGGCTTCACGTCGATCATCACGCTGCTGCAGGGTGCTCAGCCCAACGTCGAGCTGGCGTTGCAGACCGCGCGGGAGAACCTCCGCGAGGCACGGGCGCTGGTGGCGTCGAACGCACCGTCTCCTTTGGACGGTTCGTCGCTGGAAGACGCGTTGCGGCGGCTGGTTTCCGGGGTCACGCTGCCGTCGACGTTCCGGGTGATCGGGGACGCCGTGCCGTTGGCGACCTCGGCCGAGGTGGTGCTGCTGCGGACCGTCCAGGAGGCACTGCACAACGTGGCGCGGCACTCGGAGGCGTCCCGGGTCGACGTCGTGATGAGGTTCGACGAGGACAGCGTCTCGCTGGAGGTGCGCGACGACGGGCGCGGGTTCGGGGACGCACCTGAGGGCTTCGGTCTGAGGGGGATGCGGGCTCGGCTGGAACAGGTGGGTGGGACGCTCTCGCTCTCGAGCGACGATGGCGCGTCCGTGCTGGTGGAGGTACCGCTGTGATCAGGATTCTGCTGGTGGACGACCACCCCGTGGTGCGCCAGGGACTTCGCGGGATGCTCGTGGCCGACGATCTGGAGGTCGTCGGCGACGCGGGGTCCGGGCAGGAGGCCATCGCCCAGGCCGCCGCGTTGAAGCCCGACGTCGTGCTGATGGACCTGCGGATGCCCGAAATGGACGGTGTGGCGGCGACCGCGAAGATCGTCGGAACCGGACCTCGTGTGCTCGTGCTGACGACGTACGAGACCGATTCGGACATTCTTCGCGCGGTCGAGGCAGGGGCGTCCGGGTATCTGCTGAAGGACTCGACGACCGAGGACCTCATCGCGGCGATCCGCGCGGCGTCGCGCGGCGAGACCGTGCTGGCGCCGTCGATGGTCGCGAAGGTCGTCGGGCAGGTCCGCACGCCGCCGCTGTCCGCGCGCGAGGCCGAGGTGTTGAGGCTGGTCGCGAAGGGAATGTCGAACGTGGAGATCGGGCGGGCGCTGTTCATTTCGGAGGCGACCGTGAAGACTCATCTGCTGCGGGTGTTCAACAAGCTGGGGGTGTCGGACCGCACCGCGGCGGTGACGACGGCGCTGGATCGAGGCATGCTGCAGTGAGCCACGACACCCGGCTGACATCTTGCGGCTACCCGCCTGCAACACTGTGAACTCCGGCAACGGCGCCGGTCAGGTCCATCTCAAGTCCGATCGCCCCGGAGGCGTGACCACATGACCCAGACCGCCGATCCGACCTCGTTGGTGCTTCCCGCCGAGCTCAAGCCGTCCGACGGCCGCTTCGGCTGCGGACCGTCCAAGGTGCGCCCCGAGGCCGTCGCGGCTCTCGCGTCCGAGGGTGCGGCCCTGCTCGGCACCTCGCACCGGCAGAAGCCCGTCAAGAACCTCGTCGGCCGTGTCCGTTCCGGACTGCGGGAGCTCTTCCAGCTTCCCGACGGCTACGAGGTCGTGCTGGGCAACGGCGGCACCACGGCGTTCTGGGACGCGGCCTCCTTCGGCCTGGTCCGCGAGACTGCCCAGCACTTCACCAACGGTGAGTTCTCCTCCAAGTTCGCGAAGGTCACGCAGACCGCGCCGTTCCTGAAGGACTCGCTGGTCACCAAGGCCGAGCCGGGCACCGCGCCCGAGCTCTTCTACGCCGAGGGCGCCGACCTGGTCGGCTGGGCGCAGAACGAGACCTCCACGGGTGTCGCGATGCCCGTCACCCGCATCGAGGGCTCCGGCGACGCGCTGATCGCGATCGACGCGACGTCCGGCGCAGGTGGCCTGCCGGTTCGCGCGGAGGACTTCGACGTCTACTACTTCGCGCCGCAGAAGTCGTTCGCCTCGGACGGCGGCCTGTGGCTCGCGCTGATGTCGCCCGCCGCGCTGGCCCGCGTCGACGAGCTCAAGGACCGCTGGGTGCCGGAGTTCCTGTCGCTGCCGACCGCGCTCGACAACTCCACCAAGGACCAGACGTACAACACGCCGTCGGTCGCCACGCTGTTCCTGCTGGCGCACCAGATCGACTGGATCAACGGCAACGGCGGCCTGGAGTGGTCCGTCGCGCGCACCAAGGACTCTTCGGACCGCCTGTACTCGTGGGCCGAGAAGACCGCCTACACCACGCCGTACGTCGAGAAGGCCGCTGACCGCTCGCAGGTCGTCGGCACGATCAACTTCACCGACGACGTGGACGCGTCGACCGTGGCCAAGGTGTTGCGCGCCAACGGGATCGTCGACGTCGAGCCGTACCGCAAGCTCGGCAAGAACCAGCTGCGGGTCGCGATGTTCCCGGCCGTGGAGCCGAACGACATCACGATCCTGACGCAGGCGATCGACTGGGTCGTCGGCCAGCTCTGATTTCGCAACCTGGGGTGCGCCGGCTCGTTCGCCGGTGCACCCCAGGGCTTTTCAGGCGAGTGCTTCCGTCGGCGACTGACGAGCCGCCCGCACTGCTGGATAAACGCCGGCGATGGCGCCGATGGCGACGGCCGCGCCCACTCCCCCGAGCAGGGCGGGCCACGGCAGCGCCGCCGGCCACTTCTGGCTGATCGAATATCCGGCCGTGACCGCGATTCCGACGATCACGCCGACCAGCCCGCCGAGGCCGGACAGCAACACCGACTCGGTGAGGAACTGCCATCTGATCTGCCGCCGGGTCGCCCCGAGCGCCCGCCGCAGACCGATCTCCCTGCGCCGTTCCAGCACCGAGATCACCATCGTGTTCGCCACGCCGACGCCTCCTACCAACAACGCGACTCCGCCCAATCCCAGGAACAGCGCGTTGTAGGAGCTCTCCGCCAACTGCTGGGCCTCCAGTGCCTCGGACGGCCGGGACACCTTGACCTCGTTGGACTTCTGCGGGTTCAGCGTCGGTCCGAGCAGGTTGCGGACGTTCTCGACCTGGTCCTCCCTCGTGCGCACGTAGACGGTGTTGGCGTTGCCCTCGAACCCGAACGCCTCCTTGGCCGCCTCCCAGCCGATCAACGCGGACCTGTCGATCTCCGGCGACAGCGGCAACGGCCCGAGAATGCCGACCACCGTGAACCACTGACCGTCGATCCACAGCTGCACCCCGGGCTTGTCGACGCCGAGCCGCGACGCCGCAGTACCCCCGAGCACCACCGACTTCTCGCCCGGCGACAGCCACCGACCCGCGCGCACCTCGGCGTTGAGCACCTTCAGCAGGTCCTGCTCCGCCGCCTGCACCTGCAACCCGAGCGTGTCACTCGTAGGCACCAGGTCGTTCTTGCGAACGTTCGCGGAGATCTTGCCGGTGGCGCTCGCGGCCGACACCGCACCGATCCGCTTGGCCATCGGCACCGCCGTCTCCGGCAGCTTCGCGTCCTGGCCGAAGAAGTCCTGGCCGGGCGCCGCGGTCAGGAGGTTCGTGCCCAGCTTGGACATCTTCTCCTTCAACGCGGCGGCGCTGGAGGACGGAATCCCGACCACGGCGACGACGGCGGCGATGCCGATCGCGATGCCCAGTGCGGAGAGGACGGCGCGGATCGGCCTGGTCCGCATGCCGAAGAAGCCGAGGCGCAGCAGGTCGATCACAACGCCCTCCGAACGAAAGCCCGTGTCGAACCAGTCATGTCGTTCCCAGTAGGTTGTCTGTCGTGCGAACGGCGTACAAATGCCGGGCCTACCCGACGTCCGAACAAGCTGCGGTGCTCACCCGCACTTTCGGGTGTGTGCGTCTGGTGTGGAACAAGACGCTGGACGAGCGGACTCGTCGATACCGCAACGAAAACACGTCCACTTCGTACCGGGACACCAGCGCCACGCTGACAAGGTGGAGACGAGGAGAAGAACTCGCGTTTCTGTCGGAGGTGTCCTGTGTGCCGTTGCAGCAAACGTTGCGCCACCAGCACACCGCGTTTCAGAACTTCTTCTCCGGGCGCGCCCGGCATCCGAGGTTCAAATCGCGGATGAGTCGCCAGACCGCGCACTACACGCGATCGGCGTTCCGGATGCGTGATGGTTCGCTCACGCTGGCCAAGACCAGTACGCCACTGCGGTTCACGTGGTCCTTCGACGACGTCGATGTCCAAGAACTGGACCCGACCACGGTCACGATCTCTCGTGAACCCGACGGTCGCTGGTACGTGAGCTTCGCCGTGGACGTCGCCGACGCCCTGCCTCAGCCAGCAGGTCACGCGATCGGGGTGGACCTCGGATTGAAGGACTTTCTCGTGACCAGCGATGGCGTCCGCATCGTCAACCCGGGACACCTGGCCCGCAAAGCCCGGAACCTGGCCCGATACCAGCGCCGACTGGCCCGTTGCCACCGTGGCAGCAGCAACCGCCACAAAGCGAAGGCGAAGGTCGCCCGCGCTCATCGGAAGGTGCGCAACGCCCGGCAGGACTTCCTGCACCGCACCAGCACCGTGCTGGTGCGGTCGGCCGACGTGATCGCGATCGAGGACCTCAACGTCGCGGGCATGGTCCGCAACCGAAATCTCGCACGCGCCATCTCCGACGCCGGGTGGGGTGAGTTCCGGCGGCAGTTGGAGTACAAGTGCGAACGTGCCGGCCGCACGCTGGTCGTGATCGATCGCTGGTACCCGTCCAGCAAGACCTGCTCGACCTGCGGGCACCTGTTCGCCGCACTGAAGCTCTCCACCCGGCACTGGACGTGTCCGGGCTGCCGCACCCGGCACGACCGGGACGTCAACGCGGCGAAGAACATCCTTGCGGCTGGTCGAGCCGTAGCCCGAGGCAACTCGGGTGATGCCTGCGGAGCTGACGTCAGACGGCAAGGGGCCACCCTGCCGCAGTCGGCCGTGAAACAGGAAGCTCGCGCCGTGAGGCTCGGTTCGTAGCGAAGTCAAACGATCACCCCGTCGCGCACCTCGACGCGTCGTGGCGCCCACGCCGCGATGTCCCGGTCGTGCGTGATCAGCACAACCGTCGTGCCATCGGAGTTGAGGCTCTCCAGCAACTCCATCACGCCCGCGCCGTTCTGCGTGTCCAGGTTTCCGGTCGGCTCGTCCGCCAGCAGAATCCCCGGCGTGTTCACCACGGCCCGCGCGATCGCGACCCGCTGACGTTCGCCACCGGAGAGCTCGTGCGGCCGGTGCAGCGCGCGGTGGATCAGCCCGACCCTGTCCAAAGCGGACATCGCCAGCGCTCGTCTCTTCGGGCGGGGCACGCCGGCGTAGACGAGTCCGGCGGCGACGTTCTCGATCGCGGACAGGCCGTCGGTGAGGAAGAACTGCTGGAACACGAACCCGATCGTGCGGGCCCGCAGCGCCGACAAAGCGTTGTCCGACAAGGTGGAGATGTCGTGGCCGTCGATCTCGACCTTGCCGCTGGTCGGCTTGTCGAGCGTGCCCATCAGGTGCAGCAGCGTCGACTTGCCCGAGCCGGACGGTCCCACGATCGCGAGCATCTCCCCGCCCCCGACGGTCAGGGAGACGTCGCGCAGCGCCTGCACACCGCCGGGATACGTCCGGCTCGCGTGGTCGACGGTGATCACTCGGTGGTCACCACCTTCATGCCTTCGCGCAGGCCGTCGCCCTGCACCTCGACCTGGCCCTTGGCGAAGATCCCGACGGTGACCGGGATGGTCTTGCCGTCCTCGGTGACGAGGCCGTAGCCGCCCTCGGCCAGCGCGAGCAGCGCGCCGATCGGGACCGCGAGCACGTTCTGCTTCTTGCTCACTGTGAAGAGGGCGTTGACGCTGCCGCTGTCGACGCCCTCGGCCGCCTTGGGGTCGTCTACCGAGATCGTCAGGATGATCTTCGGCTTCTGGCCCTGGGCCGAGTCGCCGGCGGTGCGGGTGATGCCGGTGATGGTGCCGGTGGTGGGCTTGCCGCCGGTGATCGACAGCTCTACCTTCTCGCCCTGCTTGGCGAGGCGTTGCTTGGACTGCTCCAGCTCGACGGTCACCGCGCGTTCGGTGCCGGTGACCTTCATCAGGTCGCCGCCCGCGGGTCCGCCGAGCTGGCCGGTCACCGACGCCACCCGGATCGCGCCCGGTTGCACGACGACGTCGCCCTGGCCGAGCTTTCCGTTCTGCTCCAGGCCGTTGGCCTTCTGCCACTTCTTCAGCGCGGAGGCCGTGTACGAGGTGAACTTCTCGTCCGGGGTGCCGAAGTCGGAGAACCCCAGGGCGGCGAGGTTCTCCTCGACCACCTTGACGTCGGGTCCGTTCGACATGCCCGCTTCCAGGTCGCGGTAGAGCGGCATCGCGCCGTAGAACAGCGGCACAGGCTTGGCGTCCGAGAAGAACACGGGTTTGCCCTGTTCGATGACGGCGCCCTGGTTCGGCAGCGCGGTGACGGTGCCGCTTTTCCGCGACGCCAGCGCTCGTTCCGAGCCGTACCCGAGCTGGCCTGTCGTCGACTGCTGGTCGGCCAGGTTCGTCTTCTTCACCGGCGCGGTCTTCACCGGGTCGTTCTGCAGCGGCGCGGCGTTGGCCTGGTTCGACGCGATTCTCGTGAGGACCACGACCCCGCCGGTGCCGAGCACCACTGCGGCCACGAGGGCGGCGATGAGGATCTTCCTGTTCACCCTGCGCTTCATCCGGCCCGCCTCGCCACGCCGAACTCGCCCATGCCGCAGTCCTTCATGTCCTGCTTGACCTTGTCGTCCTCCATGTCGGGCAGCTCGAGCGTCTCCGCCATGCCGCCGCCCTCGAACTTCGGGTCGGGCCAGTTGTATCCCTTGTCCCGCATGCACTTCGCCTGCTGGCGCATCTTGTCCTGCTCCTCGGGCGACGGCGGCTTGAACTCGCCGCCGTTGGGCAGGAACTTCTTGCAGGCCTCGTGGGCGGCGTTCATCTTCTCCATGTCGGGGGCCTCCCCGCCGGGCACGGCCTCGATCGCGACGTGGCCCTGACCGTCGTCCTTCGGGTCCGGCATCTCGACGCCGTTGTCCCGCATGCACTGGGCGAACTTGACCATGTCGCCCTTGTCGTCCTTCTTGGCCTCGCTGTCCGCCGGCTTGCCGCCGCAGGCGGTCAGCGCCAGCAGCAGGGCGAAGAGGAGTGCGATGGATTTCTTCACGGCGACAGGTCTACGGAGGACGTCATTCGACGGCGTTAAGCGAAAGGCTTTATCCGGCGCTTATCCCGTGGGCGCGGAAAATAGGTGTCATGCGTGTGCTGGTGGTCGAGGACGAACAGCTGCTCGCGGACACGATCGCCGAGGGCCTGCGCAGGTACTCGATGGCGGTCGACGTCTGCTACGACGGTGAAGCGGCGTTGGAACGTGTGGGGGTGCACGCGTACGACGTCGTTGTGCTGGACCGCGACCTGCCGCTCGTCCACGGTGACGAGGTGTGCAAGGCGGTGCACGCGACCGGTGGCGAGGCACGGGTGCTGATGCTGACGGCGGCGGCCGGGGTGGACGACCGGGTGGCCGGGCTCGGGCTCGGTGCCGACGACTACCTGACCAAGCCGTTCGCGTTCGCCGAACTGGTGGCGCGCGTGCAGGCGCTGGGCCGCCGGGCTCGTCCGGCCCTGCCGCCGGTGCTGATGAGGGCGGGGGTGACGCTGGACCTGCCGCGGCACCAGGCGATGCGGGACGGCAGGTTCCTGCCGCTCTCGCCCAAGGAGTTCGCCGTGCTGGAAGTGCTGATGCGGGCGGAGGGCAACGTCGTGAGCGCGGAGGACCTGCTGGAGAAGGCCTGGGACGAGCACGCCGACCCGTTCACCAACGCGGTGCGGGTGGCGGTGATGACGCTGCGCCGCAAGCTGGGCGCGCCGCAGGTCATCGAGACCGTGCCCGGTGCCGGCTACCGGTTCGGCTCGTGAGGCTGCGGACCAGGCTGACGGCCTGGTACGCCGGGGTGTTCCTGATCGCGGGCGTCGCGTTGATCGCGCTGAACTACTGGCTGCTCGCGGCGTGGCTGCCCACCGACGACTGGGTGGCGGTGGCCGACGCCCGGCGCGCGATGCCGATGGACACCTACCCCTACGGGGCGACGCTGGAGGCGGCTCAGCTGCCCGCCGACACCCAGGTGCTCAGCGGCGAGCTGGTGAAGACGAACACGCTGTCGGGTTTCATCTGGCAGTCGGCGATCGCGTTGGTGGTGGCGGCGATCATCGCGGTCTGGCTCGGCTGGGTGGTGGCCGGGCGGGTGCTGGAGCCGTTGCACTCGATCACCACGACCGCGCACCGGCTGGAGGCGGAGCGGCTGGACCAGCGGATCGAGCTGGACGGCCCGCCGGACGAGCTGAAGGAGCTCGCGGACACGTTCGACGGGATGCTCGACCGGCTCGCGTCGTCGTTCGACAGCCAGAAGCGGTTCGTCGCGAACGCCTCGCACGAACTGCGCACGCCGCTGGCCGTGCAACGGACGTTGATCGAGGTGGCGTTGGGCGACCCCGGCGCGTCGGACGAGATCCGCCGTCTCGGAGCGCATCTGCTCGACACGAACGAGCGCAGCGAGAAGCTCATCGACGGGTTGTTGTTGCTCGCACGCAGTGACCGCGGTCTGGCCTCGCGAGAGCTCGTGTGGCTGGACGAGATCATCGACGACGAGGTCGAGTCGTGCGCGTCGCTGGCGGCGTCGAAGGAGGTCACCTTCGACGTGTCGACGCGGCAGTTCCTGGTCGAGGGCGACCCCGTGCTGCTCGCCCAGCTCATCGGCAACCTGCTGCGCAACGCGGTGCTCTACAACAAACCTGGCGGAACCGTGTCGGTCCGCCTCCAGCAGGAACTCGTGGTGACGAACACCGGTCCGACCGTCCCCGCGGAAGCCGTGCCGGGGCTCTTCGAACCGTTCCGCAGGCTGCGCGACCGCACCGGGACCGCGGGTTCTGGCCTGGGTCTGTCCATCGTGCAGTCCGTGGCGAGGGCGCATCAGGGTTCGGCGAAGGCTCGTCCGAACGGGGGAGGCGGCCTGGTGGTCCAGGTGAACCTTCCGGAAACGGGAGTGCGACAGCCCTCGTGAACTGGCAAGATCACGTAGAGATATCGGCGAGTCTCCCACGTGTGGACGGCTCGTTGTCCTAACGTTGTCTGCTGGCGAGGTGCAAATTCAGGGAGGCCACGATGCGAGCGCTGCGAGTCATCGGGCTCGACGAGGACGGCAAGTCCGTCATCCTCGAGGACCCCGAAAACCGCGGCGAGCGCTTCACGCTCCCCGCTGACGAGCGCCTTCGGGCGGCACTGCGCGGTGATCTGGCGCGCCTCGGCCAGATGCAGATCGAGTCGGGCGAGGCCCTCATGCGTCCGCGTGAGATCCAGGCCCGCATCCGCGCCGGTGAGTCGATCGAGCAGGTCGCGGCCGCCGCGGGCATGCCGACGCACCGCATCGAGCGCTTCGCCTACCCCGTTCTGCTGGAGCGTTCGCGCACGGCCGACCTGGCCCAGCGCGCGCACCCGGTCCGCGAGGACGGTCCGGACGTGCAGACGCTCGGCGAGGTCGTCGCCCACTCGTTCGGCCTGCGCGGGCACGACCTCTCGGACACCTCGTGGGACGCGTGGCGCGGTGACGACGGACGCTGGATCGTGCAGCTGCACTGGAAGACCGGGCGCTCGGAGAACCGGGCGCACTGGCACTTCCACCCCGGTGCGCAGGGCGGCACGGTCACGGCGCTGGACGACGGTGCCGTCGACCTGATGGACCCGAACCCGAACCGGACTCTGCGCACGGTGCGGCCGGTGACGCAACTGGCTCGCCAGGCTCTGGAGACGCCTCCGGTCGTGGCTCCCCCGGCCCCTGTGGCCGAGGAGCCCGTGCCGGTGCCGGTGCAGACGCCTGCTCCGGCTCCCGCTCCGGCCCCGGTCGTGGCGGAGAAGCCCGCGCCCAAGCCGGCTCAGGAGAAGCTGCCTGAGCCGGAGCCTGCGCCTGCCCCTCCACCCGCTGCTCCTCCCGTGAAGACCGAGGAGCCCGCGGCGGAGAAGCCGGTGCGCAAGGACCCTCCTCCCAAGCGGGGGAAGAAGAACCACCCCATCGTCCCTTCGTGGGAGGACGTTTTACTGGGCGTGCGGTCGAACCGCTGATTGACGCCCAGGTAGACGCGCAATGGGACGCCGTGTCGCGCTGGCTGCCGGAGTGGGTGCACTCCTCGGGCTGGCTTGGTGGGGAGTGTTCGAGCTCATCGCCTCGGGCGCGGTCTGCTCGTTCGAAGACTGGGGCTGCCTCGGCACCGCGGTGAAGACCATGCCGGTCTTCACCGCGGTTGCCGCGTTTCTGGGGTGGTTCGCGCTGCGGTCGCTGGGGGTGTCGCGACCGGCCTGGGTCGCGGTGCCGGCCACGTTGATGGCCGTTGTCGCGATGATCTTCTTCGCGCTGGGACTGCCGTATCTCGCCTTCCTGGTGTTCGCCTTGCTGTACACGTTGACCGCGGTGCTCACGCGGTGAAGGTGCTGTGGAGGATCTGTGCAGATCAGGCTTCGTGACGGCTTGATCAGGTAGCTCTTTGCGCATGGTCTTGCGCAGTGTTGTGGGGGCGTGCGCCGGGGCGCTCGCGGGCGGCGGGTTCGCCGCGACGATCGAAGGGTGGAGCGGGTACTGCTACCTCGCGGTCGGCCGCACGGGATGCGGTGACTCGTACCCGCTGGTCTACGCGTTGATCTTCGTGGTCTGGATGCTGGTCGCCGGTGGGCTGATCCACGCGGGTTTCCGGATGGCGCGCGCGGAACGCTCGTGGTGGGCGGCCGGGGTGGGCAGCGGGCTGTGGGTCGGCCTGATCGTGGGCGTCGTCTGGTTCAAGGCCGTGTTCCTGGAGATGTACCAGGCGGAGGGCGCTCTCTTCCTGATGCAGTCCGCGGTGGTGACGTGCTGCGTGGCCTACCTGGTCGCCGCGCTGGTCGTGGGGCGGGAGGCGTCGACGTGATACTGATGCACCTGTATCCGGGGCGGTGCGCCGTGGCGCCCCACGAGTGCAGCCCCGAAATCGACCTGATGCCACTGCTGTACCCGCTGGGCTGGCCGATCGGCGCGTGCCTGGTCCTGCTCGCGGTGTTCGTACTGCGGAGGCGGTCAGGCGCCCTGCCTGCGGTCGGGCTCGGCTGCGTGTTCTGGGTGCTGATCTGGGTTGCGTTCCTCTGTGTTGCGCCGCGTTGGCGCACCTCCGTCCTCGTCGTCTGCGTGCCGATCGTGGCCTACGGGCTCGCGGGCGCGATCAGCCGGCTGTGGTCACGAAGACTCGATGACCGGTGATGACGGTGCCGGCGAGTAGTTCTCCTCATGGCGAGGACACCGGCGAGTCGCCATGATCGTGCGCATGAGGGCGGCGACGGCGGCGTTGGTGGGGGCGGTGTGCGGCGCCGGGTGGTTCTGGTCGTTGGAGCCGTCCAGTGCGTACCTGTGCCGCGACAGCGGGTGGACGTGCGTGATCAGCCTGGTTCTGCTGATCGTGCCGGCGCTGGTGGTCGTCTGGGGTCTCGTGGGGTGGGGGCTGCTGCGGCTCGCGCGGTTCAGTCCCGCCTGGCCGACGGCCGTCTCGGGGACGGCGGGTGCGGTGCTGTTGCTGTTCATCAGCACGTTCGCGCTGAGGTTCGTGCAGGTCCAACTGCCTGAGGACGCCGGAACGTTCCTGGTCGCGAGTGCGGCCGCCGGTGGGTATGCCTTGGCTGCCACGCTGACCGCTGGTTACGGTGGGCGGCGTGACAGAGCAGAGCACAGCGGGCAAGACGGGTAGGACTGGGCGCAGGCTGCTGTTCCGGGTCGTCCTGTCGATGGCCGCCGGGGCAGGGCTCGTGCTCGGGTGGACGTGGGCGTACGAGTCGGGCTTCCTGAAGTCGTGGCTCGACAGCACGTCGATGTCGACGTTCCTGCTGCTCGTGCTGATCGGGCTGCCGCTCGCGCTGGTGTCGTCACTGGTGCTCGCGGGGCCGATCCTGTGGGTCCTCGGGGTGCGGCCGGTGTGGCCGATCATCCTGCTCGGACCGGTGCTGCTGGGGCTCGGGCTCTACTTCAAGGTGCACGAGCCCGTCCTCGGCTGGTTCTCGAACCGGCACCACGCCGAGGCGCTGCTCGCGGCCGTCGCCTACGGGCTGGTGGGGCTGTTCACCTTCAAGAGGTCGTAGGAATCTCGTCCAGCAGGTTCAGGTCCCAGCCCTCGCGTTCGCACCAGTCCTCGGCCTCCTCGCGGGAGACGTACATCGCGTGCCGCGGCCTCGGTCCGGCCAGGTGGTCCCAGCCGTCCGGAGCCAGCACGTAGTTCGCTCCGTCGCGCGAGACGATGAGCCGTCCGTGTGGAAACGCCATCGTCTGCTCAGTTCGCAGAAACCGCGTCATGGTGGTCATCGTGCCCTTGACCTCGACCTAAGTCGAGACAGCAAGCTCCGGTGGGGAGAAAAACCGGATGCTGACAGTCGGTCTTCCTTCGTAGTTTGGAAGGCGACCTGGAGGGGGCTCACCGCGTGAGCGATCAACGTAACTCGACATTCCGGACCTTGCGGAGGTTGTGGCCGTACGTACGGCCGCACCGCGCACGGATGGCTGTCGTGCTGTCGGCGACCATGCTCGCGATGCTGTGCGGTCTTGGCATCCCGCTGCTCACGCAGCGCATCGTCGACGGTCCGATCCAGAACAAGCAGACCGCGGCGCTGCCGTGGTTGATCATCGGCGTGCTCGCGCTCGGCATCGGTGAGGCGATGCTCTTCTACATCCGCCGCAAGATCGTCGCGCGCCCGGCGGCCGAGGTCGAGGCACGCATGCGGTTCGACCTCTACCAGCGGCTTCAGCGGCTGCCGGTGGCGTTCCACGACAGGTGGCA
The DNA here is from genome assembly GCF_040629405.1 of Lentzea sp. NPDC005914. Taxonomy (NCBI): domain Bacteria; kingdom Bacillati; phylum Actinomycetota; class Actinomycetes; order Pseudonocardiales; family Pseudonocardiaceae; genus Lentzea; species Lentzea sp. NPDC005914. The sequence goes on from NZ_JBEXVQ010000044.1 coordinate 65,955, forward strand.
GTCGGGGCAGCTGCTGTCGCGCGGCACGAACGACCTCACGACCGTGCGGCGGTTCGTCGCGTTCGGGATGGTCTTCCTGGTGGTGAACAGCCTGGTCGTGCTGGTCGGGATGGGCATCATCGCGACGCTCTCGCCGGCGCTGCTGGTCGTGTCGCTGTGCGGGGCGCTGCCGTTGATCGTCATCTCGTACCTGTTCGAGGCGAAGTTCAAGGTCGTCGCGCGCCGGGCCCAGGACCAGGCGGGCGACCTGACCACGATCGTCGAGGAGTCGGTGCTCGGCATCCGGGTGCTCAAGGCGTTCGGGCGCGGACCGGAGCTGACGAAGCGGTTCCTGGCGCAGGCGCGGGAGCTGCGGGCTACCGAGTTGAACAAGATCTCGATCCTGTCCGCGCTGTGGTCGGTGCTGATCATGCTGCCCGAGCTCTCGATCGCGGGCATGCTCGGCGTCGGCGCGATCGGCATCATCAACGGCTCCATCACGGTCGGCACGCTGGTCGCGGCGGTCGCGGTGAGCGCGTACCTGCGCTGGCCGATCGACTCCATCGGCTGGCTGCTGGCGGAGACGAACCAGTCCGCCGCCGCGCTGGAACGCTACTGGGAGGTCATCGACTCCCCCGTGACGATCACCAGCCCCGCCTCGCCCGCGCCGCTGCCCACGCCGCTGCGCGGGCACGTTCGTTTCGAGGGCGTGCGGTTCGCGTTCGAGGACGGCCGCGAGGTGCTGACGGGCGTCGACCTCGACCTGCGTCCCGGTGAGACGGTGGCGCTGGTCGGCGCGACCGGCTCGGGCAAGACGACGCTGACGGCGCTGGTGCCGCGGCTGGCCGACGTCACCGGTGGCCGGATCACGATCGACGGCGTCGACGTGCGGGACCTCTCGCTGGAGGACCTGCGGACGGTGGTCGGCACGGCGTTCGAGGAACCCGTGCTGTTCTCCGCGTCGGTCACCGAGAACGTGGGGCTGGGCGTGCCGGACGTCTCCGAGGCGGCCGTGCGCGAGGCGTTGCGGGTGGCCAGGGCCGAGGAGTTCGTGGACGCGCTGCCGTGGGGTCTCGCGACCCGCATCGGCGAGCAGGGCCTGTCGCTGTCCGGTGGTCAGCGGCAACGGCTGGCGCTGGCCCGCGCGGTCGTCGGCAGGCCCGCGGTGCTGGTGCTGGACGACCCGCTGTCCGCGCTCGACGTCCACACCGAGGCCGAGGTGGAGGCCGCGCTGCGCAGGGTGTTGCGCGGCGTGACGGCGCTGGTCGTGGCACACCGGTCTTCGACGGTGCAGCTCGCCGACCGCGTCGCGATGCTGGTCGACGGCAAGATCGCCGCGATCGGCTCGCACCGGAACATGCTGGAGACCAACGACGAATACCGGCGCCTTCTGTCCAGCATGGACAGTGAGGAGATCGTGGAAGAGGAGGTGGCGTCGTGAGTGATCAGGTAGTGGTTGCACAAGAAGAAGAGTGGCGCGGCGTCGCCGCCGAGGAGATCGGCGAGATCTCCCACTCGACCGGCCTGCGCCTGCAGGCACGTTCCCGCAGGCTGCTGGGTTCGTTGCTGCGCCCGCACATCGCCCGTGCGTCGCTCGCGGTCGGGGCGGTGCTCGGCGGCAACCTCGCGAACCTCGCGCTGCCGCTGCTGATCGCCGCCGCGATCGACAGCGGCATTCCGGCAGCCATGCGCGGCGACGCGTCGGTCCTGATGTGGTGCGTGGCCGGCTACGCGATCTGCGCGGGCCTGACGACCTTCCTGCGCTGGGCGTTCCTGCGGGTCTCCGGCCGGGTGGGCCAGGACCTGTTGCTGGACCTGCGCGGACGGATCTTCCGGCACTCGCAGCGGTTGTCCGTCGGCTTCCACGAGTCGTACACGTCCGGCAAGGTCATCGCCCGGCTGACCAGCGACGTCGACGCGTTGCAGGACCTGATCGAGGAGGGCCTGGACAGCCTGTTCAACGCCGCGCTGTCGGTGGCGGGCATCGCGATCATCCTGCTCTACCTGGACGCGCCGCTGGCCGCGGTCGTGGTCGCGGGCTTCGTGCCGATCTTCTTCATCTGGCGCTGGTTCCGCCGCCGTTCGATGGACGCCTACCGGGGCACGCGCGGAGCGATCGCCAAGATCATCGTCCAGTTCGTCGAGTCCATGAACGGCATCCGCGCGGTGCAGGCGTTCCGCCGCCAGCCCCGCAACGAGCAGATCATGACCGTCTTCAACGGCCAGTTCCGCGACGCGAACGTGGACGCCCTGGGCGTCATGGCCACGTTCGTCGCCACGATCCGCATGATCGGCAACGTGTCCCTGGCCGTCGTGCTGGCCTGGGGCGCCTACCGGGTCGCGGGCGGCACGCTGGCACTGGGCGTGCTGACGGCGTTCACCGTGTACCTGCGCCGCTTCTACGACCCGTTCGACGAGTTGGCGATGTTCGCGAACTCCTACTCCTCCGCCACCGCCGCCCTGGAGAAGATCTCCGGCGTCCTGGAGGAGAAACCCTCGGTCCGGGAACCCTCGTCGCCCGTGGCTCTGCCGCACGCGAGGGGCGCCATCCGGTTCGACGGCGTGGAGTTCCAGTACCCCGGCACGTCCCGTCAGGTGCTGCCCAGGTTCGGCCTGGAGGTGCCGGCGGGCCAGACCGTGGCACTGGTCGGCGCCACCGGCGCGGGCAAGACCACGCTCGCCAAGCTGGTGGCCCGGTTCTACGACCCGTCCTCCGGCTCGGTCCTGCTCGACGGCGTGGACCTGCGTTCGGTGGCGGACACGGACCTGCGACGGGCCGTGGTGATGGTGACCCAGGAGAACTTCCTGTTCTCGGGCTCGGTCGCCGACAACATCGCCCTGGGTCGCCCGTCCGCGTCCCGTGCCGAGATCGAGGCCGCGGCCGCCGAGGTGGGCGCGCACGAGTTCATCGCGGCGCTGCCCGACGGCTATGACACGGACGTCCGCAAGCGAGGCGGCCGTTTGTCGGCAGGCCAGCGGCAAATGGTGGCGTTCGCGCGCGCCTTCCTCGCGAACCCCGCCGTACTCGTCCTGGATGAGGCAACATCGTCCTTGGACGTACCCATCGAACGCGCCGTGCAGGCCGCTCTGGAGACAGTGCTGGCCGACCGGACCGCGTTCATCATCGCCCACCGCCTGTCCACGGTCCTGATCGCCGACCGCGTACTGGTCCTGGATGGTGGCATTGTGGTGGAAGACGGCTCCCCTGAGGAGCTGATCGGTGAGCGGGGCCGTTTCGCGGCCCTGCACACGGCCTGGCGCGACTCGCTCGCCTAGGCCTGCAGGTCGCGTTCGCGCCAATGGGGATCTGGCGCGAACGCGACCTCACGACCTTCCAGCCGGCCTGATGCCCGGCTGGAACCTGAACGAGATCCGTTCGAGGATCCCGTGGCGCTTGGTGTTGTGGAACGCGGCGATCTTCCACTCGCCGCTCTGCCGCACGACCGTGGTCGTCTGCACCTTGGTCGGCGTCTTGGCCTTCTTGCCGACGTCGCCGCGGGTGGTCAGCACCGCCACGTCGTGGCCGTAGAAGCGCACCTCGGGCTCGGCCTCGGTGGTGATCTTCGTGTCCTTGAGGAAGGTGTCGAACAGCACCTGATGCGTTCGCCCGATGTCCTCGCCGCCGCGGTAGACCGTGCCCACCCATGCCACGTAGGTCGCGTCGTCGGTGAAGCACTCCCCGTACGCGGCGCCGTCGCCCCGGCTCCACGCGTCGGCGAGCTTCGCGAACAGCGCACGCACTCCGGCCTCGTCGTTCATGGTTCCCCCTGCTAGTTTCTCTTCGTCGAGGCAGTCTCTTCGTTCGAGAAGTATCTGCGTTGAGGAAGAGATTACGAACGGAGTGAGTCCGTGTCAACAGACGCGCACGAGATCTATCGCCGCTACGTCGGCGCGATGGTGCTCCACGGCCTGCACGCGGCCAGGGAGTGCGGCCTCGGCGGCACCGACCTGTACGCGTTGAACCTCCTCGGCCTCAACGGCCCGATGACCCCGGGCGAGCTGTCCGCGCTGACCGGCCTGACCACCGGGCCGACGACCCGGCTGATCGACAGGCTCGAGGAGGGCGGCTTCGTGCGGCGCACCCCGTCACCGGACGACCGGCGCAAGGTGATCGTCGAGCTGCTCGGCGAGCCGGTCCCGCTGGCCGAAGTACTGGCGCCCGCGCGGAAGAAGCTCGGCGACCTGTTCGAGGGGTACAGCGAGGAGGAACGGCGGACGTTGTTCGACTACTTCGCGCGGGCAACGGAGGCACTGCGCCCCTAGTGATGTCCGATAGGTTCTGCGCCGAGGCTCGGAAGATCTGAGGGAGGGTTCGTGGAGTTGCGAGTTCGGGACGGCCGGGCCGTGCTCGCCGGGAACGACGAGTCCGGTGAGCGCGAGGTCGACCCGCACAGCCTGCCTCTCGGCGCCGACCTGGCCGAGGCGCTGCACGAGTGGGCGAAGGTGGCCGACGCGGTCGTGCGCACCGAGACGCCCAAGGACGGGGTCGCCAGCGCTCTGGTGGCACGGCGCGGCAAGCAGCTCGCGGGCAGGATCGCGGCGGTCATGAACGCCCAGGTCCACTACACCGACCCGGTCAGCGGCGAACTGGTCAGCGTCGACGCGCCGGAAGAGCCGGCACCTCAGAAGGTCCACATCGCGGTCGAGGAGACCGAACCCGAGCCGACCCCGTGGGGAACCGGGCTGACCGTCAGCTTCATCACCGCGGCGATCGTCGCCGTCACCGTGGTCTCGCTCTCGCTCGGCCTCGGCGAGACCAGCAGGTGGCTCGCGCTCGTCGCGAACGTCCTGGTGGTCGGCGGCCTCGCCCCCAGCGTGTGGCTGGGCCGCAAGGTCCCGGTGTGGCGCTGGGTCGCTTACGGCGTGGTCACCGGTGTGCTCGTCGCCTGGCTCGTCCTGATTCTCACGTTGCTCTAAAGCAGCGCGTAGAAGGCCACCGCGCCGGCCGTGGCCACGTTCAGCGAGTCCACTCCGGACGACATCGGAATCCGCACGACCACGTCGGCGGCGGCGATGGCCTCCTCGCTCAGCCCAGGCCCCTCCGACCCCAGCAGCACCGCCACGCGACGCCCGCGCAAATTAGCGTCTGCAAGATGCAGGGCGGATGCGCGGGGCGTCAGAGCGGCAACTGTGAACCCCTTGTGCCGCAACATGTTCAACGCTGCGGGCCACTCATCCGTGGTAGCGAACGGCACGCGCAGCACGTGCCCCATCGACACCCGCACGCTGCGTCGATACAGCGGATCGCTGCAACCGGGCCCGAGCACCACACCGTCCACGCCCAGGGCGGCGGCGTTGCGGAAGATCGAGCCCAGGTTCTCGTGGTCACCCACTCCTTCGAGCACGGCCAGACGCGTGGAACGGTCGGCCAGCTCCTCGAACGACACCGCGGGAGCGCGGTCGGCGGCCGCCAGTACACCCCGGTTCAAGTGGAACCCCACGGCCGACGCCATAACCTCTGCTGACGTCACGTAAGCGGGAACGTCCAGGTCAGAAAGGTCGAGCGCCTCGATCCGCCGCCGCACCCCGAGCAGCCCGCGCACCGGGTACGGCGAAGCCAGCAGACGTTCCACCACCACGACGCCCTCGGCGATGACGAGACCACGCCCTCCCGGCCGGTCCGGCCTGCGGTCGGCCGTCGACAGGTCCCGGAAGTCGTCCAGCCGGGGATCGGCCGGGTCGTTGATCTCGATCACTTTTGCCACGCGGGAAGTTTCGCATCCGGCCCGGCGTGGAACAGGCGAGGTAGTCCGGAGGGCGGAACCGCGCACGCCCGACCAGCGGATGATCGCTGGTTGTTACCTCGACGTGACAGAGAGCACCGATTTGGGCGATGTAAAGGAGGTTACCGCTGTGTCACGTTTGGCGTTCCGCCTGGCCCGCGCCCACCGGCGCCGAGCGAAGGGGTAGCGGCATGGGAAGCGAAGTGTCCAGCCGCACGTTCACCAGAGACGATCGCCAGCGATACCGCGAGAAGATGCAGCGAAGTCTCGACGCACTGGCCACGATGCTGGCCGAAGACACGTTTTCCTTTCCCCGTCGGCAGATGGGGCTCGAAATCGAGCTGAACCTCGTCGACGACGCGATGCGTCCGGCGATGGCGAACTCGGAGGTGCTCGAGAAGATCGACGATCCCTCCTACACGCTCGAGCTGGGACAGCAGAACCTGGAGATCAACGTCCCGCCGCGCGAGCTGGCTGGGGGCGAGATGCTTGGCCTGGAAGAGGAACTGCGCACCTCTCTCGACAGCGCCGACGCCAAGGCCAACGACGTCGGCGCCAACCTCGCCATGATCGGCGTGCTGCCCACGTTGCGGGAGCGGCACTTCGACAAGAAGTGGCTCTCCGAGAGCCCGAGGTACGCGCTGCTCAACGACACCATCTTCGCGGCTCGCGGCGAGGAGATGGTGCTGCACATGGAAGGTCCGGCGATGCCGGGCAAAGGGCCGGAGAAGCTCCTGACGTACGCGGAGTCGATTCTCCCCGAGGCCGCCTGCACGTCGGTGCAGCTGCACCTGCAGGTCGAGCCGACACACTTCGCCGCGCACTGGAACGCCGCCCAGTGCCTGGCCGGCGTCCAGGTCGCGATCGCCGCGAACTCCGCTTTCCTGCTGGGCAAGGCGCTCTGGCACGAGACGCGCATCCCGTTGTTCCAGCAGGCCACCGACACCCGTCCGGACGAGCTGAAGAACCAGGGGGTCCGGCCGCGCGTCTGGTTCGGTGAACGGTGGATCACGTCGATCTTCGACCTGTTCGAGGAGAACGTGCGCTACTTCCCGAGTCTCCTGCCCGAAACCGACGACGAGGACCCGTTGGAGACCCTCGAAGCCGGTGGCGCGCCTCGCCTTTCGGAACTGCGCCTGCACAACGGCACGATCTGGCGCTGGAACCGCCCGGTCTACGACGTCGTCGACGGCGTGCCGCACCTGCGCGTCGAGAACCGAGTCCTGCCCGCGGGACCGACGGTGCTCGACACGATGGCCAACGCCGCCTTCTTCTACGGCACCCAGCGCGCGCTCACCTCACAGGAACGTCCACTGTGGACACAGATGTCGTTCCAGGCGGCCGAGGAGAACCTCTACACCGGCGCGCGGCACGGCATGCACGCCCAGCTGTACTGGCCCGGCATCGGCTGGATCCCGCCGGACGAGCTGGTGCTGCGCCGTCTCCTGCCGATGGCGCACGAGGGCCTGCGCGACTGCGGTGTCTCCGACGAGGCCCGCGAACGCTACCTCGGCGTGATCGAACAACGCTGCCTCGCGCGGCGCACCGGGTCGTCGTGGCAGCGCGAAACTGTTGCGCTGCTTGAGGAACGCGGCATGTCCCGCGACGCCGCACTCTCCGGGATGCTCAAGCGGTACATGGAGCTGATGCACGCCGGCGAGCCGGTGCACACGTGGCACGTCGGGTAGTCACCTGGCGAGCTCGGCCAAGAACTCCTGCCAGATCAACCGTGGAAGGCCGGCGTCGACGGCGCCGGCCTTCTTCACGTACAGGGCGACCGCGAGCTGCGGCATGTAGCCGACCATCCACGGCGCCGCGTCCGGCACGCACGCGACCCCGTTGCAGGCCGGGTTCTCCTTGAGGCGCGCGGTGAACTGCCGCGCGACGTCCGCGCCGACCACCTGTTTCGGGTCCTCGGCCGCCTGGTGCAGCAGCGCCCCGTCCGCGCCGGTGACCGTCGCGACGAGGTGCGGCCTGCGCTGGACGCCGTCCGCGGCGAAGGTCGCGTACGAGACGCTCAGGTCGAGCGGCGTCACCAGCGACGGAAGGACGTTCTGCTGGCTCACGAGCACGAGACCCGGCGCCGGCTCCTTCGGCATGCCGCCCGCCAGGCTCTCGTCCCAGCTGTCCCCCGGCAGGTACACCCGCACCCCACCGGAGGCCGGATCGATCGCCGCGACGGCTGCGTCCGACTCCCGGTTCGGCATGACCAGCCGCCCGATCACCGCGGCCGCCACCGTCTGCGCCCTCGCGTCGATCGTCGTGCGGACAACGCCTCCAACGGCCCTGAGCGAGTCGAACGACAGCGACGCCTCCGACAGCTCCGCGAGCACCCGCTTCACCACCGTCGTCTGACGCTTGCCGTCGTTGGTGCTCCACATCTTGGAACCGTCCGCATACTGCAGCACGACGGGCTTCGGCTCCGGGGGCGGCGCCGCCGGCTCCGCAGGCCGTTGCCACATCACGTATCCAACGACCGCGGCAACGAGCAGCAGCGCGGCCAGCGAACGCCTCACCACTGCGTCAGCTTCTCCCGGAACGCGTCCCCGAGCTTGTCGGGCAGGCCGGAGCCCACGACCGCCCTGCCGTCCCGGTCGACCGCCGGCGTGGACGGCTGAGCGCTGCCGACGAACACGGAAACCGAGATCCGCGGGTCGTACGCGACCATCCACGCGTGCGAGAAACGGCCCTGTTCGGGCCCGGGCATGTGCCACTCGCCGCACCTGGACGCGACCTCCGGCTGCGCGGGTCCGCAGGAATCGCCCTGCAGCACGCCGGTGATCTGGTTCGCGATGTCCTTGCTGCGCGCGGGATCCGGGTCGAACGCCGGCGTGCCCTTGGTGTCGGCTCGGTACAGCGTGCTGCCGCGGACGTCGGTGATGTGCGTGACGAAGTGCGCGTCGTGGTGTGTGCCTTCCGCGGCGAAAGTCGCATAGGAAGCCGCGAGGTCGAGCGGCCGCATCCGTGCCTCGTCGGCACCGACCGACACCGTCGCGTTCGGGATGTTGTCACCCTCGCCGACGAGGAGCTTCGTCTTCTTGCCGTCGATGTCCACCGACTCCGGCACACCCGCCTGGCGCGCCGCCGTGACGACCGGCTTGATCCCGACGTCGTTGGCCACCAGGTCGTACATCACGACGTTGCTCGACTTCTGCAGCGCGTCGCGCACCGTGCAGCGCTCGCCGCAGCTCACCTCGTCGCTGATCGACAACTGGCCGAACCTGCGCGGCGAACGGCCGTCGTACGCGCTGTCGAGCGTCTTACCGGTCTGCAACGCGGCTACCACGTTGAACGGGAAGAACGCCGACCCCGGCTCCTTCAGCACGCCGCCCGCGTAGTCGACGCCAGGGTCGTTGCCCGGTGCGTAAGCCTTCACCGCGCCGTTGTTCGGGTCGACGGCCGTGATCGAGTACCGCAGCGACTCCGCCTCACCGGCCGCGATCGTGCGGATGACGTCCACGGCACCGGTCTGCGCCCTGCGGTCGATCGTGGTCACGACGATCGCGCCACCGCTCTCCCGGAGCTGGTCGAGCGTCATCCGCGCCTTCGCGCCGAGGTCTCCGATCACCTGCTTGATCAGCGGTGTCTCCTGCTCGCCCAGGCGCCAGAGCTGCGACCCGTCCGCGTACTGCAGGACGACGTCCCCGGACGGGGGCAGCGCGGCCTTCGAGTCGGACCGTTGCCACACCACCACCGCGACGACGGCGGCCACCAGCACCAGCGCGCCCACAACGGGCAGCAAACGCTTCATCAAAGCCCCCAGAGTGAAACTCCCCAGGCTTGAATGTAGCGGCGCCGTCTAGACGCGTTCGGCGAACTTCTGCCAGATCGTCGTGGACAGACCGTCGTCCTTCACCGGTTGCCGCTCGTTGACGTCGTCGACCAGGACGGTGATCGCCATGCGGCCGGTGTACCCGACGGTCCACGCGTGCCCGACCTGCGCCTCCACTCCGTTCGTGACGCGGGGGTCGAGCTCGTGCTCGCCATTGCGGCACACCGCGCCAGGACAGAGCGTGGTTTCCTTCAGCACGGACGTGACCTGGTCCGAGATCGCCTTGCTCTTCGCGCTGTCGGCGTCGAACGCGGACGTGGTGCTCTCGGTCGCCCGATACAGCACGGCGCCGTCCTCACCGGAGACCTTGGTGACGAAGTGCGTCTTGTGCCCAACCCCGCCCGCCGCGAACGTCGCGTACACCGTCGTCAGGTCGAGCGGACGCATCACCGCCTGGTCTCCGCCGAGCGCGATTCCGGCGTTCGGGACGCCACCGTCCTCACCCACGAGGAGCTTCTTCTCCTTGCCGTCCACGGTCACGGCTTCCGGAACGCCGGCCTGACGCGCGGCTTTGACGGTCCGCTGTATCCCGACCTGGTTGAAGGTCAGGTCGTACATCGCGGTGTTGACCGACTTGGCGAACGCCTCTCGCACAGCGCACTGCTGGCCGCACTGCGCGTTCTTCTTGTTCCGAATCACCACACGCGTCGCGCCGTTGCCGAACTGCCGCGGTGAACGGCCGTCGAACGTGCTGTCGAGCGTCTGACCGTTCTCCAGCGCGGCGGCCACGTTGATCAGGAAGAACGCCGTTCCAGGCTCCTTCAGCACACCGCCCGCGTAGTCGGTCTTGTCCTCGCGCGGCGTGCCCGGCACATAGGCCACGACGCCACCCGTCGCCGGATCGACAGCGGTCAGGGAATACCGCAGCGTGCCGGACCCTGAGGACGCGATCTCGGCGAGCACGGCGGTTCCCGCGGCCTGGGCTTTCGGGTCGAGCGTCGTCACCACGGTCGCGGCGACGCGCTTGAGGTCGTCGAGCTGGAACGAACCCTGCAGGCGCAGCTCGGCGAGAACCTGCGTGACCAGCGGCGTCTGCGGGTCCTTGCTGTTCCACAACGGCGACCCGTCCGCGTACTGCAGCGAGAAGTCCTTCAGCGGCGGCGGAGGAGCAGGCGTCGGGTCCGGCCGTTGCCACACCACCACCGCGACAACGGCACCGACCAGCACGAGCGCACCAAGAACAGACAGCAGACGCTTCACGGAACTCCCCCCAGAGCATTCGTCCGGGGGTCAATCTAGCGGCGGCGACCCGACTTCAGGGGCGCGACGTCCGCACCGTCGTGCGACGTGCGGCACTCGTCCGGCGTCACGGCCTCGACAGCCAGCGTCAGCTCGCCCTTCACACCCGTGTAGATCGACTCGCCGCGCGAGGCCAGCGACGCGTGCACGCGGTTCGAGTCGGTGAAGTCGCGCTCGTCCTTCACGCGCTTCTTGCCGGTCTCCTCCGGCCGCGTCGCGCTGCGGAGGTTGACCTCCAGCCAGGCCGCGACCTCGGCGGGGGAGGTCAGCACTTCTTCAGGGGTGCGGTCGAGCCGGACCTGCCGAGGAGAAGCGTGGTCGAGCGACGTGTGCTCCACATAGGCGTGCCAGTGGGTGTTGCGCATCGACCAGGTCTGTTCGACCGGCCAGTCCTCCTCGGTGGTCATGCGTCATATCTTCCACCCTTCACGTGAGGAAACGTGAGGAGGTCGCGCACGTTGATCTCGTGATCCACCCGCACGGCCGAAGCGAGCCGCCGATCGTGCGTGACCAGCAACAACGTTCCTTCGTACGTTTCCAGCGCTTGTTCGAGCTGTTCGATAGCCGGCAAATCGAGATGGTTCGTAGGTTCGTCGAGCACCAAACACGTGGTGCCACGAGCTTGGAGCAAGGCCAGTCCCGCGCGCGTTCGTTCGCCCGGCGACAGCTCTCGCGCGGGCCGCCGCACGCTGTCCGCGCCGAGCCGGAACTTCGCGAGCAACGTGCGCACCTCGACGTCCTGAAGCCCGGTCGCGCCGGCCACGATCCGCAACACCGGCTCGTCGCTCGCGAACTCGGCGCGCAACTGGTCGACCTCCCCGACCACCACGCCCGGCCCGATCGACCGGTCGCCGCGAACCAGTGGGATGCGACCGAGCAGCGCGCCGAGCAACGTCGACTTGCCGGACCCGTTCGGACCGGTGATCCGCCATCGCTCGCCCGCGCCGATCGTGAGGTCGACCGGCCCGAGCGTCACGTCACCGCGGCTGATGACGGCCTGCCGCAACGTGAACGCCACCGAGCTGCCCCGCCCGGCCGACGGCAGCGTCAGCCGCAGCTGCCATGCCTCGCGCGGTTGTTCGACCTCCTCCAGCCTGGCCAGCTGACGGTCCACAACGGACGCCTTGGCCATCAGGTTCTCCGCGCCCTGCTTGCGGCCCGCACGGACGTTCTTGTCGGGTTCGTCGTTGCGCGCCTTGGCATTGCCGGCTCGCCGCACGCCCTGCCGCGACCACTCCTTGACCTGCCTGCTGCGCTGCGCCAACGAGTCGCGCTTACCCGCGTACGCCTCGTACTCCTCCTGCGCGCGACGGTCCGCGTTGGCCTTCTCGTCGACGTAGGCGTCCCAGCCGCCACCGAACACGGTGAGCCGGTGCGAGAACTCGTCGAGCTCGGCGATCGCGGTCGTGGTGCGCGCCAGGAACTCCCGGTCGTGACTCACCAGCACGATCGCACCCGGATACCCCAGCACATGGGACTCCAGGAGGTCGAGCCCGCTTGCGTCGAGGTCGTTCGTCGGCTCGTCGAGCAGCAGCACGTCCGCACGGGTCAGCAACACCGCGGCGAGCCTGAGCCGCGCCTGCTGACCACCGGACAACTCGTCCGGCGCGCGACCGTCGAGCAGATCCGCCTTGAGCCCGAGGCGTTCGCACACCGCGTCCGCGCGTTCGCCGAAGTCACCGGCACCGATGGCGGTCCAGTGGTCGAGAGCGTCCGGGTAGTCCTCGCCGGCACCTTCGCCGAGCGCCTCGGCTTCTCGTTGCAGCCAGGCCTCGGCCTGGGCGACGCCGGTGCGACGGGCGAGGTGGTCACGCAGCGACTCTCCAGCTACGTGGAGGGTCTCCTGCGTCAGGTGCGCGACCGTCCCAGTGGTCGAGACAGTTCCGGTCTCGGGTTGCAGCTCACCGGAGAGCAACCGGAGCAACGTGGACTTGCCGACACCGTTGGGAGCGATCAGACCGACGCGGTCACCAGGCGAAACATCGAAATCAACCTCCGAGATCACGGTCCTCGGACCGAACGACAGCGAAATGTTCCTGGCTGTCAGCACGGACACGCTTCCGACGGTACGTCCCCCGGGCAACTGGTTTACTCGACCTTGTTGCTAGTAAGTTGCAAGAACCAAGAGATTGCAATTGGGGAGATGTCATGGCCCAGTACGTGCTGCCGGATCTCGACTACGACTACGGCGACCTCGAGCCGGCGATCATCGGCGAGATCAACGAGCTGCACCACGGCAAACACCACGCGGCGTACGTGAAGGGCGCGAACGACGCGCTGGAGCAGATCGAGGAAGCCCGCGACCGCGAGAACTTCGGCGGGATCGTCGGCCTGGAGACCACGCTGGCGTTCCACCTGGCCGGCCACGCGCTGCACCAGGTGTGGTGGAAGAACCTGTCACCTCATGGCGGCGACAAGCCCGTCGGCGAACTCGCAGCGGCCATCGACGAGCACTTCGGCTCGTTCGACAAGTTCCGCGGTCAGCTCAACGCCGCCGCGTCCTCGATCCAGGGTTCCGGCTGGGGCATCCTCGCGTGGGAGCCGATCGGCCAGAAGCTGGTCACGCTGCAGCTCAAGGACCACCACTCCAACCTGTCGATCGCGACCACGCCGCTGCTGGCGTTCGACATCTGGGAGCACGCGTACTACCTGCAGTACCGCAACCTGAAGGCCGACTACATCTCGGCGCTGTGGAACGTCGTCAACTGGGACGACGTGTCGGCCCGCTTCGAGGCCGCCCGAGCCGGCCAGAACGGCCTGCGGCTCTGATCTTCGGCGGTGGGTGCTCCGACAAAGCTTCCCTCCCGCCGAAAACGACGAGGCCCCCGCTCTGCCCAGAGCGGGGGCCTCGTCCGTTCCCGAACTGACTGCCGCTCCCACCACGAAGCGACGAGACTTAGGTTAGCCTAACTTGGCTGCCTTGGGAAGTCCGGCTGATCACGGCGCTGGCGACTGCGGGCTGAACGACGGCTCTGGCCGCCGCACACAGTCGAAAGCGTCGATCATCGCGCCTGCCTAGACGTCGTCGAGGCCCTGCTGCGCGGTTCGTGATCCTCGCCTCGCGGCGCGGCGTTGCCAGTAGAACACTCCGTAGCCGATGATCCCGAGCAGACCGCCGGACAGCGTCGTCCAGAGCAGCGTGCTGTTCGAGCGATCGAGCAGCAGCACCACGAAGAAGCCGAGGAACCACAGCGCGGTTCCACCCAGCACCACCGGCACGGGATCGGCGAGCCGGTGCGGCAACGGGGGCGGATGTGGGGCGGAGTCGCGTTCGGACACAGCGTTAGGAGACCAGATGCTGGACGGGTTCTTCAAGATTTCCGAGCGCGGGTCGACCGTGGCGCGCGAACTGCGCGGCGGTGTCGTGACCTTCTTCACGATGGCCTACATCGTGGTGCTGAACCCGCTGATCATCGGCAGCTTCGCGCCGACGGGACCGGGCGCCCACCCTGACGTGCTCGGCAACATCCTCCCGGTCGGCCAGGTCGCCGCCGTGACCGCGCTGGTCGCGGGCGTGATGACCATCCTGTTCGGACTGATCGCCAACTACCCGTTCGCGCTGGCGACGGGCCTGGGCATCAACTCGTTCGTGGCGGTCAGCGTGGCCGCGAAGGTCAGCTGGCCCGAGGCGATGGGGCTGATCCTCGTCAACGGCCTCGTCGTGCTGCTCCTGGTGCTCACCGGCGTGCGGACCGCGGTGTTCAACGCCGTGCCGAACGAGCTGAAGGCCGCGATCGCGGTCGGCATCGGCCTGTTCATCACCTTCATCGGCCTGGTCGACGCCGGTTTCGTGCGCCGCCTGCCCGACGCCGCCAACACCACCGTTCCGGTCGGCCTCGGCATCAACGGGTCGATCGCCAGCTGGCCGACGCTCGTGTTCGTGGTCGGCCTCGTGGTCACCGGTGTGCTGTTCGCGCGCAAGATCAAGGGCGCGATCCTGATCGGCATCGTCTCGACCGCGATCTTCGCGATCATCCTCGAGGCGATCGTCAAGGCCGGTCCGTCGGCGGGCACCAACGCCAAGGGCTGGAACCTCGGCTACCCCGCCCTGCCCGACAAGGTGTTCGGCGTGCCGGACCTCTCGCTGCTCGGCGAGGTGTCGTTCGGCGCGTGGACCCGGATCCCGGCGCTGGCCGCCGCGCTGATCGTCTTCACGCTGGTGCTCACCGACTTCTTCGACACCGTCGGCACGATGACCGGTCTCGGCAAGGAAGCGGACCTCATCGACGAGGACGGCCAGCTCCCCAACGTCAGCAAGGCCCTGTTCGTCGACGGCCTCGGCGCGGTCGCCGGTGGTGCCGCCTCCAGCTCGTCGAACACCGTCTACATCGAGTCCGCGTCCGGCATCGCCGAGGGCGCGCGCACGGGCCTCGCGAACGTCGTGACCGGCGTCCTCTTCCTCCTCGCGATGTTCTTCACGCCGCTCTACGAGATCGTGCCCATCGAAGCCGCCGCCCCCGCACTGGTGATCGTCGGCGCGCTGATGATGATGCAGATCCGCGAGATCGACTTCACCGACTTCACCATCGCGCTGCCGGCGTTCCTCACCATCGTCGTCATGCCGTTCACCTACTCGATCGCGAACGGCATCGGCGCGGGCTTCGTGAGCTACGTCCTGCTCAGGGCCCTGACCGGCCGGGCACGCGGCGTCCACCCGCTCATGTGGGTCGTCGCCGCGGCGTTCGTCGTCTACTTCTCCCTGGCCCCGATCCAGAGCCTGCTCAACTGACCTTTCGGCAGGAAACTATTTCGTGAGGTATGCTAACTACGTGGCGACCGAACAGCACGGACTGGCGAGCAGGCTCCGGCTTGCCGTCGTTCGCCTCAACCGTCGTCTGCGAGCGCAGCGCACCAACTCGTCGGTGTCGCTGACGCAGGTGTCCGCACTGTCCACACTCCACAAGTGCGGCCCGCTGACGCCAGGAGAGCTGGCGGCCAAGGAAGGCGTGCAACCGCCGTCGATGACGCGCGTGATCGCGGCCCTGGAGGAGTTCGGCTTCGCCACGCGCAGCCCGCACCCCACCGACGGCCGTCAAGCCATCGTCGAGCTGACCGCTGAAGGCTTGTCCTACCTGGAAGACGAGATCACCGCGCGCGAAGCGTGGCTGGACAAGCGCCTGGCAGAGCTGAACCCCGACGAACGGGCACTGCTCGCCGAGGCCGCCGAGATCATCGACAGGATGGCGGGGCAGTAACGACGTGGCGGGTTACGCAGGTGGTGGAGCAGACAGTTCGCCACCTCGTCGTACCGGCATGTTCGGATCGTTACGCATATACAACTATCGCCTCTACGCCTCAGGCCAGATCATCTCGCTGGTCGGCGTCTGGATGCAGCGAGTAGCCCAGGACTGGCTTGTCCTGGAACTCACCAACGGCTCGCCGGTAGCCCTCGGCTTCGCCGCCTCCCTGCAGTTCCTCCCGGTCTTGCTCTTCTCCATGTGGGGCGGCGTGCTCGCCGACCGCATGGACAAGCGCAAACTGTTGCTCTGGCTCGAATCCGCCCTGGGCGTCTGCGCCCTGGCACTTGGTCTCCTCGACGTCACCGGCGTGGTGCAGCTCTGGCACGTCTTCGTGCTCTGCTTCCTCCTGGGCTGCTTCTCCGCCGTGGAAACCCCAGTACGCCAATCGTTCGTCGTGGAAATGGTCGGCCGCGAGTCCCTGACCAACGCCGTGGCCATCAACTCGATGATGTTCAACCTGGCCCGCATCGTCGGCCCGGCCATCGCAGGCGTCACCATCGTCGCCATCGGCACGGGCTGGGTCTTCCTGGCCAACGCCATCAGCTTCGTAGGCGTAGTAGGCGGCATCTGGCTGATGCGAACATCCCAGCTCCTACGAGCCGAACCGGTCCCACGCGAAAAGGGCCAACTGCTCTCCGGCCTCCGCTACGTCCGCAGCCGCCCCGACCTGCTGACCGTGATGCTGCTGGTCCTGTTCATCGCCACCTTCGGCATGAACTTCTACATGACTCTGGCCATCCTGGCCCGCAACGTCTTCGGCGGCGACGCCGACGCCTACGGCCTGCTCTCCACCCTCATCGCCGTAGGCACCTTCGCAGGCGCAGCCTGGGCAGCCCGCCGCAAAACCCCGCGCCTAACCGTCTTCATCGGCTCCGGCGTGGTCTTCGGCCTGCTGGAAATCATCTCGGGCCTGATGCCGACGATGCTCCTGACCGGCCTGATGATGATCCTCGTGGGCATAGCGATGATGACCTTCAACACCACCGCCAACGCCACCATCCAACTAGCAGTGGAACCGGAGATGCGGGGCCGAGTCATGGGCATCTACATGCTCGTGTTCCTGGGCGGAAACCCAGTGGGCGGCCCACTGATGGGTTGGCTGGGCGAGATCAACGGCCGCGCCCCGATCATCGTGGGCGGCGCGGTCTCCACCCTGGTGACGATCACGGCTTGGTTCATCCTGGTCCGACGCGGCGACATTCCAAAGCCAAGCTTCCGCAAGCGCCAGCCAGAACCCGAGATCACCCCAGCAGAACTACAGCCCTCGGACCACTAGCCACCCCCGCGCACCCACAACGCCGATGCCGAAGGCGAGGCGCCCCGAAGGCGAAGCCGAGGCAAGGCGACGCCGAAGGCGAGCTGCTTTTCCCGTGCGCTTCGGGTGGGGTCCCGTCACGAGTCGTGCCTGATCGTCTGCCGCGCCAGAGTCGGGGTGTCAACCGGACACGCTTTTCGTCCGGTTGACACCCCGATCCTGGTGTGGCTCGCTCCGGCTCGGCTTGGGACGGGACCCCACCCGGACCGCACCACC
>NZ_JBEXVQ010000045.1:0-81105 GCF_040629405.1 Lentzea sp. NPDC005914
GCTCTGGGCGCTGCTGCGCGACGGCCGGAAGTTCACCCCGACCGCGCCACAACCCGCTACCGCAGCGGCTTGACACGATCATTCAGATTCCTTCGCGAACTTTCCGAACGCTGGACTGCCGGGTTCCAGCAGCCGTCCGTCGAACAACGAACCCACGCGCATCGGCTCGAAACCGATGCGGGACAGGAACTCCGACACGACCTCCAAAGCCGCGGGGGAGTCACCGGCCACACCTACGGCGTGCCCAGCCGGCGGTTCCATGTCCTGGTAGGCGATGTGGTTGAGGGTTTTGACGACGTCCGCGCCGGCCAGCCGCCGGGCGACCTCCTCGCTCGTTCCCTGGGGCTCCTCGGCGGGCGGCCAGTGGTTCATCGCGTCGATGACGACCTTGCCCGCGAACAGGGCCGGCTCGAGCGTCGCGAACCGGTGCCACGGGATCGCCAGCACCACGAGATCGGCGTCCGCGACGGCGTCCGAGGCGGATAGCGGCACCGCGCCCGGCGCGAGGAACTCGGTGATCATCTCGATCCGCGACGGGTCACCGGAGCCCGCGATGGCGACCGGGTAGCCCGCCGCCAGTGCGAGGCGCGCGATGACGGGACCGACGTGGCCCGCACCGAGAACAGCGATCTTCACAGCACACCCGACCTGGTTGGTTGACGTGTCATCCAAGCATAACCGGACCAGCCCCCGTTTATTCCGGAGGGGTGACGTACCAGAACGCCGTCACTCGACGCTAGCGACGGACTACTCAGCGTCCCTACGGTGAGGGACGTGTCCAACGAGCCGTCCCGCCGCAGCTTCCTGTCCGCCTCCGCCGCCGCAGCGCTCACGTTCGGGCAGCTCAAAGCCGATCCCGCCCACGCGAGCGACCAGATCCGGCCGTTCCGCGTACGGATCCCGGAACGCGACGTGGCCGAGATGCGCCGCCGCGTCCTGCAGACCCGCTGGCCCGACGCGGAGACCGTCACCGACCTGTCCCAGGGCGCGCCGCAGCGGACCGTGAAAGCCCTCGCCCGCTACTGGGCGCACGACTACGTCTGGCGCACCACCGAAGCCAAGCTCAACGCGCTGCCGCAGTTCATGACCGAGATCGACGGCCTGGACATCCACTTCCTCCACGTCCGCTCGAAGCACGAGAACGCGATGCCGCTGCTGGTCTCGCACGGCTGGCCGGGCTCGGTCATCGAACAACTGAAGATCATCGGACCGCTGACCGACCCGACCGCCCACGGCGGCCAGGCCTCGGACGCCTTCCACCTCGTCATCCCGTCGATGCCCGGCTACGGCTTCTCCGGCAAACCCACGACGACCGGCTGGGGCCCCGACCACATCGCCCGTGCGTGGATCGAGCTGATGAAACGCCTCGGCTACGACCGCTACGTCGCGCAGGGCGGCGACTGGGGCGCGCTGATCGTGGATCTCATGGCGTTGCAGAAGCCCGCCGGACTGCTCGGCGTGCACACGAACCTGCCCGGCGCCGTGCCCGTCGACATCGACAACGCCGCTCGCGCCGGTGGCCCGCAGCCGCCCGGACTGCAGGGCGACGAGCTCAAGGCGTGGCAGGACGTGCTCTTCCGGTACGCCAAGGGGCAGAACTACGCGCGGATCATGGGCACCCGCCCGCAGACGCTGCGGGCGTTCGCGGACTCCCCGGTCGGGCTGGCCTCGTTCATGATCGACCACAACCTCGCGAGCCTCGCGCTGATCGCCAGGGCGTTCGACGGCCACCGCGAAAGCCTGAGCCGGCAGGACATCGTCGAGAACATCTCGCTGTACTGGCTGACGAACACGGCGATCTCGTCGGCTCGGTTGTACTGGGAGAGCAAGTACTCGGTGATCGCGGCCAAGGGCGTCACGCTGCCGGTCGCGGTGAGCGTGTTCCCCGAGGAGGTCTACCAGGCGCCGCGCAGCTGGGCCGAGCGCGCGTATCCGAACCTGATCCACTACAACCGCGTCGCCGCGGGCGGGCACTTCGCGGCCTGGGAGCAGCCGCAGATCCTCGCCGAGGAGCTGCGAGCGGGATTCCGGCCGCTGCGCTAGCTTTCGGGCCATGTGGGACGCGGGTGACGCCTACGAGCGGTACGTCGGCCGGTGGAGCAGGCCGGTCGCGGTGGAGTTCCTGCGGTGGCTGGACGTGCCACCGGGCCGCACCTGGCTCGACGTCGGCTGCGGTACCGGCGCGCTGACCGAGACGGTGCTGGACCACGCCCAGCCGGAGTCGATCACGGGCGTCGACCCGTCCGCCGGCTTCCTCGACCTCGCGCGGCAACGGGTGCCCGGCGCGACGTTCGAGGTCGGCAGCGCGGTCGATCTGGGGGAGCGTCAGGCCGACGTCGTGGTGAGCGGGCTCGTGCTGACGTTCGTGCCCGACGTCGCGCGCGCGATCGCCGAGTTCGCTCGCGTCGGCTCGTACGTGGGATCCTATCTGTGGGACTACACGAGCGGTATGCAGATGATGCGCCTGTTCTGGGACGCCGCCCGCGACATCGACCCGGCCGCGGAGTCCCAGGACGAAGGGCTGCGATTCGGCGGCGTGAGCGACCCCGACCCGTTGCGCTCGTTCTGGATCGGCGCCGGACTGCGCGACGTCGAGGTGACCGGCATCGTCGTGCCCACGGTGTTCCGCGACTTCGACGACTTCTGGGAACCGTTCGAGGGCGGTACGGGCGCCGCGCCCGCCTATGCCGCGACGCTGCCCGTGGAGCAGCGCGACGAGATCCGTGACCTGCTCCGCTCTCGTCTTCCGGAAGCAGGCCCGATCGAGTTGACCGCCAGGGCGTGGGCGGTCAGAGGTTCGCGCTGAGGAACTGCCGCAGGTACGGGTTCACGTCGGCGGCGTGCGTGAGGCTCAGGAAGTGCGCGCCGCCCTCGACGACGACCAGTTCGGCCTTCGGCAGCGCGGCCACGAGCGCCTCGGCCTTCGCGACGGGGTACGCCAGATCCGCCGTGCCGTGCAGGACGAGCGCGGGAACGGTGATCTCGCCGACGCGGTCCAGCACGCCGTCGCGGCTGACCAGGGCGTTCGCGATCAGCCGCAGCCGCTCCGGCTCGACCGCGCTCCACTTCGGCGTCCACTCCGAGGCGTCGTAGTCGCCCAGGCAGATCTTGGCGGTGGCCTCGATCACCGTCTCCGGCCCCTGCGCGATCCACACCTCGGTGAGCTGGTTGTAGGCGGCGGCGATCTGCTCGTCCTCGACCTCGCCGGAGGTGCCCAGTACCGCGAGCGCCGCCACCCGTTCCGGCGCCAGCAACGCCATCCGCAGCGCAACGAAACCGCCCTGGCTCGTGCCGATGACGGCGGCGCGGCCGACGTCCAGGTGGTCCAGGACCGCGAGCACGTCCCCGGCGACGTCCCAGTAGTCGAACGGCGCGTTCGCGGGCGTCTCGCCGTGGCCGCGCTCGTCGACCGCGATCAGCCGGTAGTCCTGCCCGAACGCCGCGACCTGCGGCGCCCACATCGTGACGTCCATGAGGAAGCTGTGCAGCAGCACGACCGCGGGGCCGTCACCGCCGTGGTCCACGTAGGACACCAGCTGCCCGTCGCCCGTCGTCACCGTCGCCATCGCCGGCACACCTCATCTCGCGTTCCCGCATTGTGGATCATCAGCGCCACCTGCCCTGTTCGTTCTACCCTGCCGGGATGCGACAACTGATCAGGGGCGCGGTGCTGCTCCTGCTGCTGTTGATCGTGGTCCCCGCACCGGCGACCGCGCAACAACAACCCGTGGTCAAGGTCGGCACCGAGGGCACCTATCCGCCGTTCTCGTTCCACGACCCCCAGACCTCCGAGCTGACCGGCTACGACATCGAGGTGATCAAGGCGGTCGCCGCGAAGGCCGGGTGGCGGCTGGAGTTCGTCGAGACGCAGTGGGACGCGATCTTCCCCGCGCTGGACTCCGGACGGATCGACCTGATCGCCAACCAGGTGTCGCTCAACCCGGAACGCCAGGCGAAGTACGGGTTGTCGATCCCGTACACGTACTCGCGCGGCGTGATCGTCCGCCGCACGGGCGACACCCGCATCAAGTCGATCTCGGACCTCAACGGCAAGACCACCGCGCAGTCCAGCACCAGCAACTGGGCCAAGGTCGCCCGCGACGCCGGTGCCCGCGTGGAGGCCGTCGAAGGCTTCGCCCAGGCCGCCGCGTTGCTGCAGCAGGGCCGGGTCGACGCGATCGTGAACGACAACATCGCCGTGCTCGACTACCTCGCCACCACCGGCTCGAAGGACGTCGAGATCGCGGGTGACGCGGGTCAGGCGGGCAGCCAGCAGGTCCTGGCGCTGCGCAAGACCGATGCTTCATTGCTGACGCAGGCGAACCAGGCGATCGACGCGTTGAAGGCGGACGGGACTCTGCGCGGCATCTCGCAGAAGTACTTCAAGGCCGATGTGTCCGTTGAAAACGGTGGTGCCGCGGACCTGTCCCAGGGGCGTGGTCCGCGCAGCACCTGGGACGTCATCCGCTCCACCGCGTGGCCCATGTTCGTGGGCCTGGTGAAGGTGACGATCCCGCTGACCGCGCTGTCGTTCGCCATCGGGCTGGTGCTGGCGCTTCTCGTTGCCCTGGCCCGAATTTCGTCCTATCGGGTTCTCTCGGGTCTGGCCCGGGGGTTCATCTCGATCATCCGCGGCACGCCGTTGCTGCTGCAGCTGTTCATCGTCTTCTACGGCCTGCCGCAGGTGGGCCTGAAGTTCCCGCCGTTCACCGCCGCCGTCGTCGCGTTCTCGCTGAACGTCGCGGGCTACGCCGCCGAGGTCGTCCGCTCGGCGATCCTGGCCGTGCCGCGCGGCCAGTTCGAGGCGGCGGCGACCATCGGCCTGAACTACCCGCAGACCCTGCGCCGCATCATCCTGCCCCAGGCCGCCCGCACCGCCGTGCCACCGCTGTCCAACACGCTGCTGTCGCTGCTGAAGGACACCTCGCTGGGTTCCGTGGTGCTGCTGACCGAACTCTTCCGCGAGTCACAGCTGGCAGCGGCCGAGAGCAACGAGTTCCTGGCGTTGTACTCGTTCGCGGGGCTCTACTACTGGCTGATCTGCGTGGCGCTGTCCGCCGGGCAGAAACGACTGGAGACCAGGCTGAACAGGTACGTGATCGCATGACCGACATCCGCATCGAGGTCTCCGGCCTGCACAAGTCCTTCGGCTCCCTGGACGTGCTGCGCGGCATCGACTTCTCGGTTCCGCGCGGCACCTCGACCGCGCTGCTGGGCCCGTCCGGCTCCGGCAAGACGACCGTGCTGCGCTCGCTGAACGTCCTCGACACGCCTGATTCCGGTGTCGTCCGGATCGACGACGTCTCCGTCGATTTCGCTGCTCTGCCCGCGGACAAGGCAGGACGTGCTGTTGCTCAACGGCTGCGCGGGCAGAGCGGCATGGTCTTCCAGTCGCACAACCTGTTCCCGCACCGCACGGTCCTCGAGAACCTGACCGAGGGCCCGGTCGTCGCGCAGAAACGTCCGGTCGACGAGGTGGTCGCCGAGGCGCGGGTCCTGCTCGACCAGGTCGGCCTGGCAGATCGGGCCGACTCGTACCCGTACCAGCTTTCCGGCGGGCAGCAGCAGCGTGTCGGCATCGCCCGTGCGCTGGCGTTGAAGCCGCGCGTGGTGCTGTTCGACGAGCCGACGTCCGCGCTGGACCCGGAACTGGTGGGGGAGGTGCTGGCGGTGATCAAGGATCTGGCCTCGCAGGGCTGGACCATGGTCATCGTGACGCACGAGATCCAGTTCGCCTCGAACGTGGCCGACCAGGTGCTGTTCCTCGACGGCGGCGTGATCGTGGAGAGCGGCCCGCCCGCGCAGGTGATCGGCGCCCCGCGAGAGGAACGCACGCAACGGTTCCTGCGCCGAATCCTGGACCACGGTTGACCCTGACGGAGCTCCCGTGGGACCCGCTGAGCCCGGCCGAGGTGGCCGGCCTGTTCGGCGGCGTTCAGTTCTGGGTGGCCGGTGGGTACGCGATCGAACTGGCGGTGGGCCGCCCGGTGCGGCCCCACGGCGACATCGACGTGTTGTTGTTGCGCCGCGACCAGTTTGCGGCGCAACGCGCGCTGGCCGGGTGGGAGTGGTGGGCGGCCGATCCGCCCGGAACGCTGCGCCCGTGGCGGCCCGGCGAGATCCTGCCGCCCGACGTTCACGACATCTGGTGCCGCACCGCCGATTCCTGGCAGGTGCAGGTGATGCTCGACGAATCCGACGGCGACGACTGGGTTTCGCGACGCAATCGACGCGTGCGCCGAAGGATCGAGACGATCGGGAACGTCAGTTCTTCCGGCATCCCGTACCTGGCTCCCGAGATCCAGCTCTTCTACAAGTCCCGATCGCCACGAGCAAAAGACGCCATTGATCTCCACGCGGCGTTACCGCTGCTCAGCGCCACGCAGCGACAGTGGCTGGCCGATGCGATCACCGAGACCGGCGGCTCGCACGCGTGGCTGGAAATGATTCTTGAGGATAGGCTCGCCTAATTCCCTTCGAATTGCGGGCCTTCTGCCGTGGTGGCATCGTCCGAATCACCGAACCTTTCCCACCACGGCAGGAGCGGACATGACCACCCTCGAGAACCCGGCGATGCCCGCCGTCCACGACTGCAGCGTGAGCGACTGCTCCTACAACCACGACGGCTGCCACGCGTTCGCGATCACCGTGCGCGGCGACAACGGCGCCGCCGACTGCGGCACGTTCATCCCGTTGAGCACCAAGGGCGGCCTCGACAAGGTCGTGGCACAGGTGGGTGCCTGTCTTCGCACCGACTGCACGCACAACGCCTCGCTGGAGTGCACGGCGCAGAGCGTGCGCATCGGGCCCGGCGCCGGCGACCACCACGCGAACTGCCTGACTTACGAGCCTCGCTAGACCTCTTCGTCCAAGCGGTCGACAGCCCGGCCCAACTCCCGCAGGCCGACGTTGACCGCGATGATCGCCACCGTGCCGGCCGCCGCCACGACGTGCAGCCCGGCGCCCGCCAGTGACCCCACCGCGGCCGCGCACCAGAGCGTGGCCGCGGTGTTGAGTCCGCGCACCGAGAGACCGTCGCGCAGGATCACGCCCGCGCCCAGGAAACCGATGCCGGACACCACCTGTGCGGCGACCCGCGTGGGGTCGCCCTGGCCGTCGAAGCCTTGTGCCGACAGCAGAACGAACAGCGCCGCGCCCACCGCCACGAGGGCGTTGGTGCGCAGGCCCGCCATGCGCGAGCGGTACTGCCGTTCGAAACCGATCAACGCGCCGAGGCCCATGCTCTCGGCAATGCGCAGTGTCATGTCGAAGACGTGCATCGTGTGACTCCCCTTGTGTGCAGGGGTGTGCGTCACACGCCAGAAACCGAAGCGTGTCCAAATAGGACGTGCGAGGTGAATGACCTGCGCGGGCTGCTGTCGCCTGGCATGTGTCGCTCACCTCGCTTTCTCGTGTCTGGTTGGTAAGACCGGCGGTCCACGTTAGTGAACCGGCTGTGAGACCTGGGTGAGAAGTCCTTCGACACCACGGAGAAAGGTGTCGCAGACCACCTCCGCGTCGGAGAGGCACCCTGCCGCCATGGCGCCGTCGCGCAGCATCACGAAGTGCCGGGCGGCCGGTTCGGCGGTGGCCTCCTGGATCTGGGTGAACAGCTCCGTCACGGTGTCGTGGAACCACTGGCGGTGTGCGAGCACGGCCTGATGCACCGGGTGGTCGGGCTCGGGGTACTCGGCGGCGGCGTTGAGGAAGGCGCAGCCGCGGAACTCGGGGGAGCGGATGCCCTGCGCGATGGCCCTGGCGAGTCCGCGCAGGGTGTCGGCGGGGTCATCCGCCCGGGCTTGCGCCGCCTGGGCGCGCATGGCCGCGTCGACCTCGTTCAGGTAGGCGACGACGAGCTCCTCCTTGCCCAGGAAGTGGCGGTAGAGGGTCGCGCGGGTGACCTGCGCCTGCTCGACGATGCGGTCGATGCCGACGGCGTGGATGCCCTCGGCGTAGAAGATCCGCAGGGCGGTGTTGAGCAGCCGGGACCGCGCTTCGGACGGCTTGGTCGGTTCGGTGCGCGCCATGGTGCCGATTCTAGTCGATAGAACGTTCGGTCTTGACGGGAAGCGTCCGACCCGTCACTCTCGAAAGAGGTAGAACGTTCGGTCTCTTTGAGAGGACCTCCATGACCGCCGTCGCTTCATCCACCGGCAACACCGCGCAGGCGCTGCGCAAGCTGTACCTCGTCCGGTTCGGGTTCGCCGTCGTCTGGGCCGCCCTGCTGGTCCTGACCAGCGCGAACCTGGGCCCCGTCGCCATCACCCTGCTGGTGCTGTACCCGCTGTTCGACGTGGCAGCGGCGGTGGTGGACGCCCGCTCGTCGCACGCCCCCGCGCTGTACGTGAACATCGCGATCAGCCTGCTCGCCGCGGTGGGCCTCGCCATCGCCGGTACCGCGGGCATCCTGGCGGTGCTGCGCGTGTGGGGTGCCTGGGCGATCGTCGCGGGCCTGGTGCAGCTGTTCGTGGCCGTGAGCCGCCGCCGGATGGGCGGCCAGTGGCCGATGATCCTCAGCGGCGGCATCTCGGTGCTGGCCGGCTCGTCGTTCGTCGTCATGGCGTCCGCCGAACACCCGACGCTGGCGAACCTCGCTGGTTACGCCACCATCGGCGGCATCTTCTTCCTGGTCTCGGCACTGCGGCTGCGGCGCTCGGTCTAGGCCGATCGCCGAGGTGGGTCAACGGGCTCGGGCGCCATTGAGGAGAATGTCCCCGACGGCCCGTCCCAGCTCCAGGAGGATTGTTGATCCACAAGTTCTCGGTTCGCTCCGCAGGCACCGCGGAGCCCGACATCCGTGAGCTAGGCCGATCGTGGGAGCTCGACGACCTCGACGTGTGGCGCGACTACTACGTCGAGTTCGAGGGAGCGCCGGAGCCGTCGGCACTGACCGAGGTGGCCGCGGTGCTCGGCGACCAGCTCGACGTCGAGGTCGTCCTGGACCAGCCGCTGGAGCCGGGTGACGTGCAGGTCGCCTACAAGCGCGGCGTGGTCGACAACGAGAGCGACTCGATCATCACCGTGTGCGCCCTGCTCGGCGTCAAGGCGCGCGCGGGCAAGGTCGCGACCAGCTACCGGTCGGCGTCGCCCCGGCTGCGCGACCTGGTCGCCTCGACGCGGTTCAACGCGACGATCGAAGAGCTGCACGACGAGGAACCGCGCTACGACACGCTCGTGCCGCAGGGGCACTACGAGTCGGCCGCGCAGTACGACCTGCGCGGGCTCGACGACGCCGCCCTCACCGAGCTGGGCGTGGCCGGCGGCCGCAACCTCTCGCTCGCCCAGATGAAGCACGTCCAGCACGTGCAGCGGACGCTCGGCGACGAGTTCGTCACCGACGTCCTGCTGGAGGCACTGGACGCGCGCTGGAGCGACCACTGCGCGCACACCACGTGGAAGTCGCTGGGCAGCCTGCTCGGCCGCCTGATCCAGGCGGCGAAGGACGTCGACAACCCGAACGTGCTGAGCATGTTCCACGACAACGCGGGCGTCTGGGACTTCTACGACGGCCACGCGATCGCGATCAAGGCCGAGACGCACAACGGCCCGTCGGCGATCTCCGGCTACTTCGGCCAGCTGACCAAGCTGGGCGGCGTGTTGCGCGACATCCTCGGCACTGGCTTGTCCGCCGACCCGATCGGCAGCTTCGAGTACACGGCGATCGGCGAGCCCGAGGCGCCCGCGCCGATCAAGGGCCGGCCGGACGCGCGACGGCTCGCCGGCGAGACGATCCGGGCGATCAAGGAGTACGGCAACACGTTCGGCGTGCCGATGATGTCGTCGCGCATGACGTTCCACCCCTCCTACCGCGCCAAGCCGTTCGCGCTCGGTGGCAGCATCGGCCTGCTGCCGGTGTCCGCGGCCCAGCGCGGCACCCCTCGTCCGGGTGACTTCGTCGTGCTGATCGGCGGCCTGACCGGCAACGAGGGCATCCACGGCGCGTCCGCCAGTTCCGCGGGCGCCACGATGGACACCGCCGCGGTGCAGATCGGCGCGCCGCTGGAGCAGGTCAAGTTCCGCAAGGCGCTGATCGAGCTGCGCGAGGCGGGCTGCATGAGCGCGCTGACCGACGTCGGTGGCGCGGGCCTGAACAGCGCCGTCGGTGAGATCGGCGAGGCGTGCGGGGTGTGGATCAACACCGCGCTGGTGCCGTTGAAGACCGCGGCGCTGCCGATGTGGCGGATCCTGCTGTCGGAGTCGCAGGAACGCATGCTGCTCGCCGTGCCGCCTGAGCACCAGGAGCGCGCGAAGAAGATCCTCGACCGGCACATGGTGCGGTCGACGGTCATCGGCCGGTTCGCGGACACGGGCCGCTACCACGTGTTCCACGCCCCGGACCTGACCGAGGAGGCGCTGATCGCGGGCGCACCGGACGCCGTGCCCGCGCACCAGGGTGAACTCGGCTTCGACGTCGCGTACGACCTGCTGGACATCGAGGTCGAACGGTTCGAGGTCGGCCCGCCGCCGCGTCCGGCCGACGTGGTGGAGTGGCCGGAGCTCGCGCCCACGCAGCTCGCCGGGCTGCTGGAGGAGGTCGTCGCCGACGCGGAGGTGGCGTCGCAGCACCACGCCGACTCGCAGTACGACTCCACGGTCCAGGGCAACACCTGGTACGGCCCGCACTACGGCACCGTGAACTCGGTCCGCACGGCCTACTGGGCGGGCACCCCGGTCTCGGGTTCGCCCGCCGCCGCCGTCGTGAACACCGCGTTCAACCCGTGGATGTTCGAGGCGGACCCGGTCGCCGCCACGCGCCAGATGTTCTGCTCGGTGCTCGCGGGCCAGGTGCTCGCCGGCGTCGCGGTGAAGGACGTCTGCATGTGCGACAACTTCTACACCCCGCACCTGTCGCCGCACTGGCGCGAGTGGCTGGTCGGCATGGTCGACGAGCTCGCGGTGCTGGTCCGCCACTTCGGCGTGCCGCTCATCTCGGGCAAGGACTCCTCGGCCGGCTCCGTGCACACCGAGGAGGGGCTCGTCAGCGTGCCGCCCGCGGTGTTCCTGAGCGCGCTGGGCAAGGTGCCGCACACCGACCGGCTGCTGCGCGAGCAGTGGACCACGCCGGGCAACGTGCTCGTGCGCGTCGGTCTGGCCACCTCGTCGCCGGTCGGCACGGTGGCCGCGCGCAAGCTCGGCCTGCCGTCCGGTGGGCTGGACGACCTGGCACTGTCCGATGTGGACAGCTACCTGACCGCGCTCGCCGCGAGCAGGAACCTGTTGCGCAGCGGTGCCCGCATCGGCGCCGGCGGCGTCGCGGCCACGCTCGCCCAGGGCGCGCTGGCCAGCGGCATCGGCGTGAGGCTGGAGTCCGCGACCACGGAGTCGCTCTTCGCCGAGCACCGCGTCGGCGCTGTCGTCGAGGTCGCCCCCGGTGACGTCGCCGCCCTGCCCGCCGAGCTCGCCCCGGTCGTCCTCGGCACGCTCGAAGGCACGCTGGAGGGCACCGGAATCGTGCTCGACGGCATCGACCTGTTCGCCCCGGCCGCGCGCGACGGCTGGCTCAACTCGTTCACGGCGAGGATCGCATGAAGCCGACCGTCAACGTCCTGTACCTGCCCGGCACGAACTGCCAGGAGGAGACCGTCCGAGCGTTCGCCGAGGTGGGTGCGACCCCTCGCATGAGGTTCGCGGCCGACCTTCTCGCCGGCGACGAGCGGCTCGACGACGCCGACATCCTCTGCATCCCAGGCGGGTTCTCGTTCGGCGACCACCTCGGCGCGGGTGCCGTGGCGGGTGCGTTGCTGCGCAGTCATCTCGCGGACCAGTTCGAGGCGTGCCGCACGCGCCCGTTGATCGGCATCTGCAACGGCTTCCAGATCGCGGTGCGAGGCGGCTGCTTCGGCAAGGTGGGCCTGAAGGTCAACAGCGCCGGCACGTTCCGCAACGAGGAGAACCAGCGCCACGTCGTCGACACCGACAACGACAGCCCGTGGCTCACGGGCCTGGGCGGCCAGACCCTCTCCTTCCCGTGCGCGCACGGCGAGGGCCGCTTCGACCCCGGCAGCGAGACCGCCGGGTACCGCGTCGCGCTGCGGTACGAGAAGGACTCCAACCCGGACGGGTCGTTCGAGGACGTCGCGGGCATCACGAGCCTGGACGGACTGGCGTTCGGGCTGATGGACCACCCGGAACGGGCCGTGGACCGCGAGGTTCGGCTCGCGTTCTTCGAGAACGGCGTGCGCGCGGTCCGCTGACATGGTTGGTGGGACCGGGCCGCGAGGTCCGGTCCCACCGTCCCGTTCGGGGTCGAGTGCGCCTGGATGGACCGCGGACTAGGGCTTCCACCCGTGGGACTGGGCGAGCGTGACCGACGTGTGCTCCGGCTAGTACGGCCCCACCAGCCGGTATCCGGGCCACAGTTCGGCCCACGGCGCCCGTGGACCGCGGCACACCGAGATGGACCGGCCCTGCTCCCTGGTGTCCAGCCCGTGCCCGTTGTCGATGCGTGCCACCGCGGTGCACTCGCGGAAGTCGCGACCCAGCCGGTCGTCGTCCGCGGCCACGGTGATCACGACGTCGGCCGTGTCGGGCGGCGGTCCCCAGGTGTACAGCTCGTTGTGTCCACTGTAGACCTGGGGGAGCGGGTGTTCGGCGCGCATCCAGTTCAACGCGCCCGCTTCGCCGAAGTTCCGGGTCAGCACCACGGCGCGTGATCGTTCGTCGGCGGGCAGTGCGGCGTAGGCGTCGGCGACCTGTCCGGCCAGCCGCTGCCAGCCGATGGTCTCCGTCGTCAGGCTCGTCATGGGGAACCGCGCGAACATCCGTTCCGGCGCCACCGGCAGGATCATTACCACCTGCAGCAGGGCGAACACCGACATCACCGCCACCGCCGCCGGCCAGCGCGTCCGGGACTGGGCGAACCACCGGTCCGCGACCACGCACCCGGCGGCCATCAGCGGCACCAGGTAGCCCTCGGTGTAGTCGATGCCGCTGGGCGCGACGGCGAGCACCAGGACCGTGCCGGCGAGGTAGGCCGCCGCGAGTGCCCGCGCCGGGTGCCACTCGGGGCGGCGCAGCAGACCGGCCAGGCCCGCCACCAGGATCGGGGCCACGGCCGGACCGATCAGGAACGCCACCTCGAGCGGCGACAGCAACCGGTCCGCCCAGTCGCCCTCGGCCAGCGACCGCGCC
Source organism: Lentzea sp. NPDC005914 (assembly GCF_040629405.1). Taxonomy (NCBI): domain Bacteria; kingdom Bacillati; phylum Actinomycetota; class Actinomycetes; order Pseudonocardiales; family Pseudonocardiaceae; genus Lentzea; species Lentzea sp. NPDC005914. Next base: position 13,132 of record NZ_JBEXVQ010000045.1, read on the forward strand.
ATGACGAGCTGCGGCCAGCCGTTGACGGCCTGGTAGACCAGGTTCGGCGCGCTGATCACCAGCATGAGCCCGGCGCCGGCCCACAACCACCGGCTGCGGAGTTCCCGGCGCGGGCCCACGAGCAGTAGCGCCACCAACAATGTCAGCGGCAGCAGGAGGATGACGTACTTGGCGTACGTGGCCGCGCCGCACGTCGCACCGGCGGCCAGCCACCACCGGCCGTCCCCGCGCAGCAGTGCCCGCAGTGCGAACAGCGCCACCGCGCACCAGGCGACGAGGTCGGGGCTGTTGGTCAGCAGGAAGTGCGCCGCGACGAGCACGGTCACCGACGTGCCGGCCGCGGCCGAGGCGAGAACCTGTGCGCGCCGCCCGCCGCCCAGTTCGGCGGCGACCAGCGCGGCGAGCACGACGACCGCCACGCCGCACAGCAGGGCCGCCAGCCGGATGCCCCACACGGTGTCGGCGAACAGCATCGAGGCCGCCTTCGCGAGCAGCGGTGTGAGCGGTGGCTGGTCGAAGTAGCCCCAGCGCGGCTCGTCGCCCAGCAGGCGGAAGTACAGCTCGTCGGCGGTGAGCCCGTAATTCCGGCGAACGGGAACACCAGGGCCGCGTGGAGCATCGCGACCACCGCCACCGCGCGTCCCGCCAGAGGTACGGCGCTGGTCCGCGCTGCCACGTTCTCCGCCGTCAACAACGGAATCGTCTCCCCCTCGCACGTCTCCGAGCACCGCGTTGGCGATGCTATCGACAAGATCGGCTCGGCCTGTTGCTCCGATCGGCAGCAAACACCTCGAGTTCTCCCGGCAGACATCCGCACGACCTATTTGGACTGAATGGTTCGGCATTTGGCGCAATGGCGTTCGGTTGGCGAAGAATTCCCTCGGTTGTATGTATTTAAAAGGGTGGTGGTGACTCGTCGGCCCTGGCGTAAGATAGTGGTCACTGGGTGTATTTGCGCGAGCGCGGCAAGTGATCATGGTGCTGTACTGCTGCGATAGGCGTATGTGCAGATTGTTGAAATTTATGGGACCGTGAATTGGGCTGTTCAGCGGATTCATGCCGGTCGCGGGCGTGGTTAATCTGCGTTTTGTCGCTGTGCGGCACGGGGGTCTCTTTGGTGTGGTTGCTGTCCGGCAACTAACTGATTCGCGCGCGTGTGCCGTGAATCCGCACTTCACAGGCGTTCCTGCCTTCGCTGTATCTGCGACTTCGGCAGTCTCACTGTTCCGCTGTAGCGGGAACGGTTTTCGCATGTCCTGGTTACGAGGAGCGGTTCTGTGGTTGAGCGGCGTGAGCCTGGCGTTCGGTACTCGCTGACCGCCGCGCAGGTGGACATGTGGCTGTCGGCGGAACTGCTCGGGAACACTCCGGAGTTCAACCCGGCCCAGTACGTCGTGCTCCGCGGGCCTGTCGACGTGGAACTCCTGCGGTCGAGCGCCCGTGTCGCCGCTGGGGAAACCGACGCGTATCGGCTGTTCTTCGGAGAGCACACGGACGGTGCGCCGTGGCAGGCCTTCACCGACGACCTGCCCGCCGACGTCATGCCTGTCGTGGATCTCCGCGCGGACGATGATCCCGCGGGTGCGGCGCGCGCGTGGATGCACGCCGACGGCGGCCGGCCGATCGACCACCGGGTGGCGCCGCTCTGGCGTTGGGTGCTGCTACGTGTCGCCGACGACGAGAACTGGTGGTACCACCGGGCGCACCACCTCGTCTCCGACATCTTCTCGTTCAGCCTGATCACGCAACGCGTCGCGGAGATCTACTCCGGCGTGGACCGGCCTCGCCACTTCGGTTCGTGGGTCGACGTGGTGGCCGAGGACCAGGCGTACCAGCGGTCCGCCGACCGGCTCGCCGACGAGCGGTACTGGCTGGACTCGGTCGCGGATGTGGTGCGCGCCCGCGAGGACGAACGCCGTCCCGAACGGCAGCGGCCGTCACGGCGGCGCACGGTCGCCGTCGACTCGGCGTTGCGCGGTGCTGTCCTCGATCGCTGCGCTGAGCTGGGCCTGCGCGTCCCGCACTTCCTCGTGTCGGCGTTCGCCGCATATCAACGCCAGCTGGTCGACCGTGACGACGTGGTGTTCAGCCTCCCCACGGCCGCGCGCCGCAGTCCGCTGGCGCGCGCCACTCCCGGGTTGCTGGCCAACGTCGCACCCGTGGTCCTGCACCTGCCGGACGGCACGACGGTCCGGCGGTTGACCGAGGTGACCACCGCGCGGCTGGCCGAGATCGCGCCCAGGTCGCGGTATCGGGGCGAGGACCTGGCCCGCAAGCTCGGCGTCACCGGCAACGGTGCCTGGTTCGGTCCCACGCTCAACGTGGTCGACTTCAACCGGCCGCTGAGCTTCGGCGACGCGGTGCACGCCGACGCGCCTCGCAACCTGGCGGTCGGCCCCATCCGCGACCTCACCGTCACCACCTACGGCTGGTCACGGGGTGATCAGGCCTGGCTCGACATCGACGTCGAGGACGGCGTGGCCGCCGGTGCCGAGCTGGCACTGCACGAGGAGCGGTTCCTGGGGCTGCTCGACCGGCTCGCCTGCGGACCGGTGGACGCGACCGCAGGTGCGTCCACTGTGGACATCCAGCTCACCCGGCGCTGGGGAGCGGGGCCCGAGCCTAGCCACACCGCGAACGTCCCCGACCTCATCGCGAGCTACGTCGACACCCGGCCTGAGCAGACCGCGGTCGTGTGCGGTCAGGACCAGCTCTCCTTCGGTGAGCTGGGGGAACGGGCTGACACGCTCGCCGCCCGGCTCCAGCAGGCCGGAGTCACCGTGGAGTCTGCGGTGGCGGTGCTCGTGCCTCGGGGTGTCGAGCTGGCGGTGGCCTTCCAGGGCGTTCTCCGCAGCGGTGGCGTGTACGTGCCGATCAACCCTGGCCTGCCTGCCGAACGGCTCGAGTTCCTGCTGACCGACGTCGGTGTGGCGGTCACGACCGAAGAACTCGCCGGTGAGCTGGCAGGGTTCGTCGGCGAAGTCCTCGTGCTGGACGACTCTGCGATCGTCGGCGCGCGGCCCGTGAGCATCGAGTCCGGTGCGCTGGCGTACGTGGCTTACACGTCCGGCTCGACGGGCCGGCCCAAGGGTGTGGCGGTGACGCATGCCGCGTTGTCGTCGTACGTGGCCGGGTGGAGCCAGGCGCTCGAACCGCTGGGCGGGCCCGGAACCGTGCTGTCGATGTCAGGTCCCGGGTTCGACGTGTCCATCGGTGACATGACGCGGGCGCTAGCGTTCGGCCAGACCGTGGTGTTCCTCCCGCACGACGAGGTCGTGTCGGTCGACTCGCTGCACCGCACGTTGGCTGATCACGCGGTCGAGGTCGCCGAGATCGTGCCCGGCATGCTGCTGCGCGATCTCGCCGCGCACTGCCGCGAGGCGGGCCCGATCGAGTCGCTGCGCCTGGTGATCTCGGGCACCGACATGTGGACGTACGACGCGTTGACGAGCGCGGTGGCCGAGGTGGCGCCGAACGCGGTGCCGGGCAACGTCTTCGGCGTCACCGAGGCCGCGATCGACTCGATCTTCCACCCCGTCACGGCGCTGCCGGAGCACGAGGGTGAGGTGGTCCCGATCGGCGGGCCTCTCGCCGGCGTCGACGCCTTCGTCGTGGACGGCTCGCTGCGACCGGTGCCGGTGGGCGTCGAGGGTGAGCTGCTGGTCGGTGGCGCGGGGCTGGCCCGGGGATACCTGGGCCGTCCGGACCTGACCGCGGAACGGTTCCTGCCCAACGTGTTCGGCTCGGGCCGGTTGTACCGCACCGGCGACCGAGCCCGGTGGCGGGCCGACGGCGTGCTCGAGTTCCTCGGCCGGGTGGACGAGCAGGTCAAGATCCGCGGCTATCGGGTCGAGCCTGGTGAGGTCGAGGTCGTCATCGGCGATCACCCCGGTGTGCGTGATGTTGTTGTGGTGGCGCGTGATGGTGGCCCGCACGGTGGCAAGCGCCTGGTGGCCTACGTCGTGGCCGAGCAGGCTGGTCTGGAACTGCGTGCCTGGTTGCGCGAGCGGATGCCGGACTACCTGGTGCCGTCGGTGTTCGTCGCTCTGGACCGGTTGCCGCTGACGCCGAACGGCAAGGTCGACCGCCGCGGTCTGCCCGACCCCGAGCCCGAGACGTCCGAAGCCTACGAGGCGCCCCGAACGTCCATTGAGGACACTCTGGCGTCGGTGTGGGCGCAGGTTCTCGGGGTCGACCGCGTCGGTGTGCACGACAACTTCTTCGAGCTCGGCGGCGACTCGATCCTGAGCCTGCAGATCGTCGCCCGCGTGCGTGCGGCCGGTCTGGGCGTCGACGTGGCCGAGGTGCTGTCCCACCAGACCGTCGCCGAGTTGGCAGCGGTCGTGCGGGACACGCCCGTGGTGACGCTGGCGGAGCAGGGTGTCGTCACCGGTCCTGTGCCCTTGACGCCGATCCAACACTGGTTCGTGGCGCAGGACATCGCCGATCGCGACCACTGGAACTGGTCGGGCGTGTTCGAGCTGGCACCGGGCACTGATCCGGAACGCCTGAGCCGGGCGCTCGATGCCGTGGTCGCCCATCACGACGCGTTGCGCCTCCGGTTCACGCCGGACGGCCAGGTCAACGCGCCGGTCGACGGCGGCGGGTTCCTGCGCGTGGCCGGTGACGAGGCTGTGGCCGAGGAGATGACCGCGGCGCAGAAGTCGGTGCGGCTGGCCGATGGTCCGCTCGTCGCGGCTGTTTTCTTCGATCGTGGTTCGGAGCCCGCGTGGCTCGGTCTCGTCGTGCACCACCTGGTGATGGACGGCGTGTCGTGGAACGTGCTGCTGGAGGATCTCGGCACGGTTTACCTCGGCGAGAAGCTCGGGCCGAAGACGACCTCGTTCCGGCAGTGGGCGGAGCTGCTCCAGGAGTTCGACGCCGGCGCCGAACGGGACCACTGGGCCGCAGCGACGTCGGACGTGGTCGCGGTGCCGCTCGACGGCGACGGGCCCAACGACGAGAGTTCCGCACAGGTCCACACGACGCTGCTGGACGCCGGGACGACCGCCGCGCTGCTGGGTGACGCGCACAAGGCGTATCGCACGCAGGGCAACGATCTGCTGCTGACGGCGTTGGTGCGCACGCTGGGTCCGTGGGCGGGCGCCGATGAGCTGACCATCGACCTGGAGAGCCACGGTCGTGAGGCGATCGCGGACGGGGTCGACCTCTCACACACGGTCGGGTGGTTCACGTCGATCTTCCCGGTGCGGTTGAGCCGTTCCGATGATGTCGGCACGACGGTGAAGGCGGTCAAGGAACAGCTGCGGGCCGTGCCGCGCCGAGGTGTCGGCTATGGCGCGTTGCGCTGGCTGCACGGCGAACTGGCCGACGCGCCGGACCGTCCGGTGCTGTTCAACTACCTCGGATCCGCCGCGGGAACCGGGGATCTGCTGCGCCGTGAGCTGCCCGCGAACCTGCGAGGCGCCGCGACGTCCGGCCGTGGCACGCGGTCCCACGTGCTGAACCTGGAAGTGATCCGGACCGCCGACGGGCAGTTGCAGGTCGAGTGGCACTACAGCGCCGACCTGCACACGGCGGCGACCGTCGAACGACTGGCGTCGACCTATCAGCGGGAACTGGAAACGCTTGTCGCGCACTGCCAGTCCGGGATCTCCGGTTTCACGCCGTCGGACTTCCCGCTGGCGTCGTTGGCGCAGAACGAGATCGACCGGCTCGCGGCGCGGTTCCCCGCGCTGACGGACGTGTACCGGTTGGCGCCGGTGCAGTCCGGCATGGTGTTCGGGGTCGTGGGTGCTCCGGCCGAAGGGGACGGGCTCTACTGGGGCCAGGGGGTCTACGAGCTCACCGGCACCGTTGACGCCGATCGGCTCGCCGGGGCGTGGCGCACGGTGATCGCGCGGCAGGCGGCGTTGCGCAGCGGGTTCGTCTGGGAAGGCGTCAGCGAACCTGTGCAGGTCGTGCTGGCCGAGGTCGACGTGCCGTTGACGGTCCACGACTGGTCCGAAGTGGACGATCAGGACGCCCGGTTGCGGGAGCTGCTGGCGGAGGATCGCGCGCTGGGCTTCGATCTCGCGGCGCCGCCGTTGACGCGCCTGTACCTCGTCGATCGGGGTTGCGGGCAGTACTGGCTGGTGTGGGGGCTGTACCAGGGTTTGTGCGACGGGTGGAGTCTGCCCGTGGTGATGGACGAGGTGTCCGCCGCTTACGAGGGCCGGGCGCTCGCTCCCGTGCGGCCGTACCGCGAGTTCATCTCCTGGCTCGACGGGCGTGATCCGGGCGAGCGGTTCTGGCGGTCCTGTTTGGACGGTTTCGAGGCACCTACCCCGTTGCCGGTGGACCGGTTGGCGGCCAGCCACTACGCGCAGGACCGGCGGCGGACCGCGCTGTCCGCGGAGGTCACGGCCCGCTTGGTCGAGCTGGCCCGGCGGGAGCGGGTGACGTTGTCAGCGGTGGTGCAGGCGGCGTGGGCGAAGGTGCTGTCGGCGACCTCGGGCGAGGACGAGGTGGTGTTCGGCCTGACCGTGTCGGGTCGCCCGGCTGACCTGGCCGGCGTCGAGTCGACGGTCGGGTTGTTCATCAATACCTTGCCGGTGCGGACCGTGGTGCCGACAGATGTGCCGTTCACCTCGTGGTTGCGCGAACTGCGGGACAACCAGGTTGCGCTACAACGGTTCGAGTACACGCCGTTGGTGGACGTGCAGCGGTGGTCCGGTGTTCCGGGTGGCCGTGCGTTGTTCGACAGCATCGTCGTGCTGCGCAACTATCCCGGCAGCCGCACCCGTGTCGCCGACTTCGACCTGTCGCCGCTGCTCGACTCGGTGGAGCAGGGCAACTACCCGCTCACCTTCGCGGTCGACGTGGACGCCGAGCTCCGGATCGAGGCCGAGTTCTCCACCGGCGCGTTCGACGCTGTGACGGTGGAACGGGTTCTGGACCAGCTCACCGTTGTGCTGACAGCGGTGGCCGAGCAGCCGGACCTCGTGGTCCGGGACGTGCCGTTGCAGCGGCCGGAGCAGGCGGCGGCGCTGGTGGCGTGGGGCGAGACTCGCGAGCCCGCCACCGAACGGCCCGTGCCGGACCTGATCGACGACTGGGCGCGGATCTCGCCCGAGGTCGCCGTCGTCTGCGGAGCGGAGAGCCTGACGTTCGCCGAACTGGGGTTCCGGGCCGACGGGCTGGCCGGTCGCCTCCAGGGGATGGGGGTGACGGTCGGCTCGCGGGTCGCGGTGCTGGTGCCGCGCGGCGTCGATCTCGCTGTCGCCTTCCAGGGTGTGCTGCGTTCCGGTGGCGTGTACGTGCCGATCAATCCGGGGCTTCCCGCCGAACGTCTGGCGTTCCTGCTGGCGGACGTCCGTGCGACGGTCGCGGTGACGACTTCGGCCCTGGCCGATGAGCTGGCCGGGTTCGCCGACGTGCTGGTGCTGGACGACGACTCTCCGGGTTTCGGTGCCCTGCCGGTGCCGATTGATCCGGACGCGTTGGCGTACGTGGCTTACACCTCGGGCTCGACGGGCCGTCCGAAGGGTGTGGCGGTGACGCATGCCGCGTTGTCGTCGTACGTGGCGGGCTGGCGGGAAGGGCTCGCGTCACTGGGCGGTCCGGGCACGGTGCTGTCGATGTCGGGCCCTGGGTTCGACGTGTCCATCGGGGACATGACGCGTGCGCTGGCGTTCGGCCGGACGTTGGTGTTCCTGCCGCACGACGAGCACGTGACGGTGGAGTCGTTGCACGAGACGCTGGTCGACCACGAGGTCGAGGTCGCGGAGATCGTGCCGGGCATGCTCCTGCGCGACCTGGCCGCGCACTGCCGGGAGGCCGGGCCGGTCAAGTCGCTTCGCCTGGTGATCTCGGGCACGGACATGTGGACGCACGACGCGCTGACGAGCGCGGTGGGCGACGTGGCACCGAACGCGGTGCCGGGCAACGTCTTCGGTGTCACCGAGGCGGCGATCGACTCGATCTTCCACCCGGTCGGTGAGGATCATCCGGCCGCTGTCGTGCCGATCGGCACGCCGTTGGCCGGTGCCAGGGCCGTCGTGGTCGACCGCATGATGCGGCCGGCGCCGGTGGGTGTTCCCGGTGAGCTGCTGGTCGGTGGTTCCGGTGTGGCGCAGGGCTATGTGGGGCGCCCGGACCTGACCGCGGAACGGTTCGTGCCCGATGTGTTCGGTGCGGCCGGCGAGCGGTTGTACCGCACCGGTGACCGGGCGCGGTGGCGTGCTGACGGGACGATCGAGTTCCTTGGTCGTGTCGATGAGCAGGTGAAGATCCGTGGCTATCGGGTTGAACCTGGTGAGGTCGAGGTTGTCATCGGCGACCACCCTGACGTGCGTGATGTTGTTGTGGTGGCACGGGATGGCGGACCGCATGGCGGTAAGCGTCTGGTCGCGTATGTCGTGGCTGAGGGTGAGTTCAGTGGTTCGGTGTTGCGTGCGTGGTTGCGTGAGCGGGTGCCGGATTATCTTGTGCCGTCTGTGTTCGTTGCGCTGGACCGGTTGCCGCTGACGCCGAACGGGAAGGTCGACCGTCGCGGGCTGCCCGCGCCGGAGCCCGAGACGGTCGCCGACTCGTATGTCGCGCCCCGCAACGCTGTCGAGGAAACACTCGCGGCGGTGTGGAGTGGCGTGCTGGGTGTCGAGCGCGTTGGTGTGCATGACAACTTCTTCGAGCTCGGTGGCGACTCGATCCTGAGCCTGCAGATCGTGGCGCGCATCCGTGCTGCAGAGCTGGGTGTCGACGTGGCGGACGTGTTCGCCCACCAGACGGTTGCCGAGCTCGCTCTGGCCGTGCGCTCGGCGCCTGCGGTCACGATGGCCGAGCAGGGGGTGGTGACCGGGCCGGTACCGTTGACGCCGATCCAGCACTGGTTCCTGGCTCAGGACATCCCGGACCGTGATCACTGGAATTGGTCGGGCATGTTCGAGCTGGCGCCCGGTACCGATCCTGAACGTCTCGCGGCGGCGCTCGATGTCGTGGTGGCGCACCACGACGCGCTTCGGATCCGCTTCGGTGCGGATGGCCAGTTCAACGCGCCGGTCGGTGGTGGCGGGTTCCTGCGTGTGGGTGTTGATGTTGTTGCGGATATGGCTGCGGCGCAGAAGTCGTTGCGTCTGGCTGATGGTCCGCTTCTCGCTGGCGTTTTCTTTGATCGTGGTTCGGAGCCTCCGTGGCTTGGGTTGACCGTGCATCACCTGGTGATGGACGGGGTGTCGTGGAACATCCTGCTGGAGGACCTCGACACCGCGTATCGCTCGGAGGCGTTGGGGCCCAAGACAACGTCGTTCCAGCGGTGGGCCGAGCACCTGCTCGAGCTGGATGCCTCCGGGGAACGGGACCATTGGGCCGCGGCGACGTCGGACGTGGTCGCGCTGCCGGTCGACGGCGACGGTCCGAACACCGAAGAGTCCGGCGCCGTGGTGCGCACCTGGCTGGACGCCGACACCACCGCCGCGCTGTTCGGTGAGGCCCACAAGGCTTATCGGACGCAGGCGAACGACCTGCTGCTGGCTGCGCTGGCCGATGTCCTGGGGGAGTGGGCCGGCACCGATCACGTCACGGTCGACCTGGAGAGCCACGGTCGCGAAGGTCTCGATCTGTCGCGCACGGTCGGGTGGTTCACCTCGATCTTCCCGGTGCGGTTGAGCCGTGCCGGAGATGTCGGTGCGACGGTGAAGGCGGTCAAGGAGCAACTGCGGGCCGTGCCGCGCCGGGGTGTCGGCTACGGCGCGTTGCAGTGGTTGCAGGGTGAGTCCGGTGGGCCGGATCGGCCGGTGTTGTTCAACTACCTGGGTGCATTCGACGCTGTCGAGTCGGTCGGGCTGATCCGGCGGGAGCTTCCGGCCGAGCTGGCCGGTCCGATGCAGGGACCCGGTGGGACCAGGGCGTACCCGCTGCAGCTGGAGGTCGTCCGCGAGAGTGACGGGCGGCTGCGGATCGACTGGCTGCACAGCACCAACCTGCACTCGTCCGGCACTGTCGAACGGGTCGCGGCTCGATATGTCTCGGCGTTGCGCGGGGTGGTGGCGCATTGCCGGTCCGGGGTTTCCGGTTTCACGCCGTCGGACTTCCCGTTGGCGTCGCTGGCTCAGTCTGAGGTTGATCGGCTCGCGGTTCGGTATCCGCTGGCGGATGTGTACCGGTTGGCGCCGGTGCAGTCGGGCATGTTGTTCGGTGTCGTGGGGTCTCCCGTTGATGGTTTGTACTGGGGGCAGAGCGTCTACGACCTTCGAGGTCCGCTGGATGCTGTCCGGTTCGCTGATGCCTGGCGGTCGGTGATTGCCCGGCATGCCGCGTTGCGCAGTGGGTTCGTGTGGGAGGGCGTCAGCGAACCGGTGCAGGTCGTGCTCGCGGATGTCGACGTACCGCTTGAGCTGCAGGACTGGTCCGGCCTGGACGGGGACACCCAGCAGGTGCGGTTGCGCGAGTTGCTGGCTTTCGACCGTGCGCGGGGCTTCGATCTCGCCGCGCCACCGTTGATGCGGCTGTACCTGGTGGATCGCGGCGACGGCCGGTTGTGGCTGGTTTGGGGGCTGTACCAGGGTTTGTGCGACGGGTGGAGTCTGCCCGTGGTGATGGACGAGGTGCTGGCCGCCTATGACGGCGAGACGCTCGCTCCGGCGCGGTCGTACCGCGAGTTCATCGCGTGGCTGGACGGGCGCGATCCGGACGAGTCCGAGGGGTTCTGGCGGTCCTGTTTGGACGGTTTCGAGGCGCCCACGCCGTTGCCGGTGGACCGGTTGGCGGCCAGCCACTACGAGCAGGACCGGCGGCGGACCGCGCTGTCCACGGACGTCACGGCCAAGCTGGTCGAGCTGGCCCGGCGCGAGCGCGTGACGTTGTCGACGGTCGTGCAGGCGGCGTGGGCCAAGGTCCTCGCCGAGTCGTCGGGCGAGAACGACGTGGTGTTCGGTCTGACCGTGTCGGGCCGCCCTGCCGAGCTGGCCGGTGTGGAGTCGACGGTCGGGTTGTTCATCAACACGTTGCCGGTGCGGGCTTTGGTCCCGGCGGACGTGCCGTTCACGTCGTGGCTGCGCGAGCTGCGGGACAATCAGGTCGCGCTGCAGCGGTTCGAGTACACGCCACTGGTGGATGTGCAGCGCTGGTCCTCTGTTCCGGGTGGCCGGGCGCTGTTCGACTCCATCGTCGTGTTCGGCAACTACCCGCACCGGGAACTGCCGGACGACCTGGCCGCGATCCCCGACGGGTACGCCACCGTCGACTCGGTGGAACAGGGGAACTATCCGCTCACGTTCGCGGTCGACCTGGAGCGCACGCTGCGCATCGAGGCGGAGTTCTCGACGGCTGCTTTCGACGCGGTGACGGTCGAGCGGATTCTCGACCAGTTGGTCGTCGTGCTCACCGCGGTCGCTGAGCGGCCTGAGCTGGCGGTCGTGGACTTGCCGTTGCAGCGGCCCGAGCAGGCTTCGGAACTGGTGGCGTGGGGTGCAACGCCAGTGCCGTCCGCCGAGCGGCCGGTGCCGGAGCTGATCGCGGGGTGGGGCTCGGCCGAGGTCGCGGTGATCTGCGGTGAGGAGCGGTTGACGTTCGCCGAGTTGGGGGCTCGGGCTGATGCCCTGGCTGCTCGGCTCCGGCGGGTGGGTGTGACGGTGGAGTCGCCGGTTGCGGTGTTGGTGCCGCGTGGGGTTGAGCTGGCGGTCGCCTTCCAGGGTGTGCTGCGTTCGGGTGGCGTGTATGTGCCGATCAACCCCGGGCTGCCTGCGGAACGGCTGGAGTTCCTGCTGGCTGATGCCGGGGTGGTCGCCGCGGTGACGACCGGGGAACTCGCCGGGGAGCTCGGTGGGTTCGCTGGGGCAGTGGTGGTGCTGGGTGAGGTGGCTGGGCTCCTCGGCGACGTGTCCGTGGTCTCTGGCGAGCTGTGCTCCCCGTTGATCCACCCTTCTGCTTTGGCCTACATCGCTTACACCTCAGGCTCGACCGGCCGTCCCAAGGGCGTAGCGGTCACTCATGCCGCGTTGTCCTCGTATTTGGCCGGTTGGCGTGATGGGTTGGGCGCGCTGGGTGGTCCGGGCCGGGTGCTGTCGATGTCCGGACCTGGGTTCGACGTGTCCATCGGGGACATGACGCGGGCTCTGGCGTTTGGGCAGACGGTGGTGTTCCTGCCGCACGACGAGCACGTGTCGGTGGAGTCGCTGCACGCCACGTTGGTGGAGCACCAGATCGAAGTGGCCGAGATCGTGCCGGGCATGCTTCTGCGTGACTTGGCGGCGCATTGCCGTGTTGTCGGGCCGGTGGAGAGCCTCCGCCTGGTGATTTCGGGTACCGATATGTGGACGCACGATGCATTGACTGGTGCGGTGGCTGAGGTGGCGCCCAATGCGGTGCCGGGCAACGTGTTCGGTGTGACCGAGGCGGCGATCGACTCGATCTTCCACGCTGTGACCGAGGATCACCCGGCGGCGGTCGTGCCGATCGGTACGCCTTTGGCTGGTGCACAGGCTTTTGTGGTGGATGGGTCGTTGCGGCCGGTGCCGGTGGGTGTTCCCGGTGAACTGCTGGTGGGTGGCGCCGGTGTGGCACGTGGCTACCTGGGCCGGCCCGACCTCACCGCTGCGCGGTTCGTGCCCAACGTGTTCGGCTCGGGCCGGTTGTATCGCACTGGTGACCGGGCTCGGTGGCGTGCTGACGGGACGATCGAGTTCCTGGGCCGGGTGGACGAACAGGTCAAGATCCGCGGTTACCGGGTCGAGCCCGGCGAGGTCGAAGTTGTTATCGGCGACCACCCCGATGTGCGTGATGTCGTTGTGGTGGCCCGTGATGGTGGCCCGCACGGCGGTAAGCGGCTTGTTGCGTATGTGGTCGCCGAAGGTGAGTTCAGCGGCTCAGCGTTGCGTGCGTGGTTGCGCGAGCGGGTGCCGGATTACCTGGTGCCGTCGGTGTTCGTCGCGCTGGACCGGCTGCCGCTGACGCCGAACGGCAAGGTTGACCGTCGCGGTCTGCCCGACCCGGAGCCCGAGACGGCTGGTGAGGCCTTTGTCGCGCCGCGGACTGCTGTCGAGGAGACGCTCGCGGCGGTGTGGGGTGGTGTGTTGGGGGTCGAGCGCGTTGGTGTGCATGACAACTTCTTCGAGCTCGGTGGCGACTCGATCCTGAGCTTGCAGATCGTGGCGCGCGTTCGTGCGGCTGGTCTGGGTGTGGATGTTGCGGATGTGTTCGCGCATCAGACGGTCGCCGCGCTAGCGGGCGTTGTGCGGGACGTCCCCGCGGTGACGCTGGCTGAGCAGGGCGTGGTCACCGGGCCGGTTCCGTTGACGCCTATCCAGCACTGGTTCCTGGCTCAGGACATCCCGGATCGCGATCACTGGAACTGGTCGGGCATGTTCGAGCTGGCGCCTGGCATCGACCCCGAGCGCTTGGCCAGGGCGCTCGATGTCGTTGTGGCACACCACGATGCACTGAGGATCCGCTTCAGCGCAGACGGCCAGTTCAACGCGCCGGTCGGTGGCGGTGGGTTCCTGCGGCTGGGCGTTGATGTTGTTGCGGAGATGACCGCAGCGCAGAAGTCGTTGCGTCTGGCTGATGGTCCGCTTCTCGCTGCTGTGTTCTTCGATCGTGGTTCGGAGCCTGCGTGGCTTGGTTTGACCGTGCATCACCTTGTGATGGACGGGGTGTCGTGGAACGTGTTGCTGGAGGACCTCGACGCGGCTTACGAGGGTCGGGCGCTCGGACCGAAGACGACGTCGTTCCAGCAGTGGGCCGAGGTTCTGCAGGAGCTGGACGCGCGGGCCGAGCGGGAGATCTGGCTGGCCCAGACCGCGGACGTGGTGGAGCTGCCGCGGGATCGCGAGGGCCCCAACACCGAGACCTCGGCCGGTGTCGTGCAGTCGTGGCTGGACACCGGCACCACCGCGGCGCTGCTGAGTGACGCCCACCGCGCTTATCGCACGCAGGGCAACGACCTGTTGCTGACCGCGCTCGCCCAGGCGTTGGGGGAGTGGGCGGGTACCGGGCACGTGACGGTGGACCTGGAGAGCCACGGCCGTGAGGCGGTCGCGGACGGCGTGGATCTGTCGCGGACGGTCGGGTACTTCACGTCGATCTTCCCGGTGCGACTCACGCACGACGGTGATCCGGCTGCGGCGATCAAGGCTGTCAAGGAGGAGCTGCGGGGCATTCCGCGCCGCGGTGTCGGGTACGGCGCGTTGCGCTGGTTGCAGGGCGATCTGGCCGATGCGCCGGATCGGCCGGTGCTGTTCAACTACCTGGGGGCTTTCGACGCCGTCGACTCGGTCGGGCTGATTCGCCGGGAGCTCCCCGCCGAGCTGGCCGGTCCGAGCGAGGGGCCGGGCGGGACGCGGTCGCACGTCCTGCAGATCGAAGCCCAGCAGGACGCTGACGGACGCCTCCAGATCGACTGGCACTTCAGCCACAACCTGCACGACACCGCCACCGTCGAACGGGTCGCGGCTCGGTATGTCGAGGCGTTGCGTCAGCTGGTGGCGCATTGCCGGTCCGGGGTGTCGGGCTTCACGCCGTCGGACTTCCCGTTGGCGTCGCTGGCTCAGGTAGAAGTCGACCGGCTTGCCGAGCGTTATCCGCTGGTCGACGTGCATCGGTTGGCGCCGGTGCAGTCGGGCATGTTGTTCGGTGTCGCGGGTTCTCCTGTCGATGGGCTCTACTGGGGCCAAGGGGTCTACGACCTGGCGGGTCCGCTGGATGCCGGGCGGCTTGCCGATGCCTGGCGTTCGGTGATCGCGCGGCATGCCGCGTTGCGCAGCGGGTTCGTGTGGGAGGGCGTCAGCGAACCGGTGCAGGTCGTGCTCGCCGACGTCGACGTTCCGCTGGAGCGGCGGGACTGGTCCGGGCTCGACGACGGTGCTCAGCAGGAACAACTGCGCGAGTTGCTGGCTTTCGACCGTGCGCTGGGCTTCGATCTCGCCGCGCCGCCGTTGACGCGGCTGTACCTGGTGGATCGCGGTTCGGACCGGTTGTGGCTGGTGTGGGGGCTGTACCAGGGTCTTTGCGACGGGTGGAGTCTGCCCGTCGTCATGGACGAGGTGTCCGCCACCTACCAGGGCCGGTCTCTGGAGCCGGTTCGGTCCTATCGGGACTTCATCGCGTGGCTGGGCCGTCGTGACTCGGCCGAGTCCGAAGGGTTCTGGCGCACGTACCTGGGCGGTTTCGAGGCTCCCACGGCACTTCCGGTCGATCGGCTGGCGAGCAGCCACTACGACCAGGACTGGCGTCGCATGGGCCTGGACGAGACCGTCACGGCCCGGCTGGTCGAGCTGGCCCGCCGCGAGCGCGTGACGCTGTCGACGGTCGTGCAGGCGGCCTGGGCGTTGCTGCTGTCGACGTACTCGGGTGACGACGACGTGGTGTTCGGCCTCACGGTGTCGGGTCGTCCGGCCGATTTGGCCGGCGTGGAGTCGATGGTCGGGTTGTTCATCAACACCTTGCCTGTGCGGACCGTGGTGCCGACGGACATGTCGTTCGCCGCGTGGTTGCCTGAGCTGCAGGACAATCAGGTTGCGCTGCAACGGTTCGAGTACACGCCGTTGGTGGATGTCCAGCGGTGGTCGGCTGTTCCGCATGGCCGGGCGTTGTTCGACTCCATCGTGGTGTTCGGCAACTACCCGCAGGAGGAGCTGCCGGAGGACCTGGGTGGGGTGCAAGCCGTTGACTCCGTGGAGCAGGGGAACTATCCGCTGACGTTCGCGGTCGACCTGGAGCGCTCGCTGCGGGTCGAGGCGGAGTTCTCGACGGCTGCGTTCGACGCAGTCACGGTCGAGCGGATCCTCGACCAGCTCGCGGTTGTGCTGACTGCCGTCGCGGAACGTCCTGAGCTGGCGGTCGCAGACGTGCCGGTGCAGCGGCCTGAGCAGGCGGCGGAGTTGGTGGCGTGGGGTGCTACTCCGGTGCCTGCCGTCGAGCGGCCCGTGCCGGAGCTGATCGCCGGATGGGACTCGGCCGAGATCGCTGTGGTGTGTGGCGACGAGCAGCTGACGTTCGCCGAGCTGAACGCGCGGGCCGATGCTCTTGCCACACGTCTGCGCTCGGCCGGAGCGACGGTGGGCTCGCCAGTCGCGGTGCTGGTGCCGCGTGGGCTCGAGCTGGCGGTCGCGTTCCAGGGTGTGTTGCGTTCGGGTGGTGTGTACGTACCGATCAATCCTGGGCTGCCGGCTGAGCGTGTGGAGTTCTTGCTGGCTGATGCCGGGGTGGTCGCCGCGGTGACGACCGGGGAACTGGCCGGGTTCGCTGGTGAAGTAGTGGTGCTGGGTGACGTGTCCGCGGACTGTGGCGAGCAGTTCTCCGCGGTGATCGACCCCTCTGCGTTGGCTTACATCGCTTACACCTCGGGTTCGACCGGCCGTCCCAAGGGCGTGGCGGTCACACACGCGGCGCTGTCTTCCTACGTGGCCGGTTGGCGTGACGGGTTGGGCGCGTTGGGCGGTCCGGGCCGGGTGTTGTCGATGTCGGGTCCCGGCTTCGACGTGTCCGTTGGGGACATGACGCGGGCCCTGGCGTTCGGTCAGCGAGTGGTGTTCCTCCCGCACGATGAGCACGTCACTGTGGAGTCGTTGCACCGCACTTTGGTCGACCACGAGGTCGAGGTCGCCGAGATCGTGCCGGGCATGCTTCTGCGCGATCTGGCGGCGCACTGTCGCGTTGCCGGGCCGGTGGAGAGTCTGCGCCTGGTGATCTCGGGTACCGACTTGTGGACCCATGACGCGTTGACCACCGCGGTGGCGGAGGTGGCGCCGAATGCGGTGCCGGGCAACGTTTTCGGTGTGACCGAGGCGGCGATCGACTCGATCTTCCACGCTGTGACCGAGGATCATCCCGCAGCGGTGGTGCCGATCGGTACGCCTTTGTCCGGTGCTCAGGCGTTCGTGGTGGACGGGTCGTTGCGGCCGGTGCCCGTGGGTGTTCCTGGCGAGCTGCTGGTCGGTGGTTCTGGTGTGGCCCAGGGGTATGTGGGGCGTCCGGACCTGACTGCGGAACGGTTCGTGCCCAACGTGTTCGGCACAGGAAGGCTCTATCGGACGGGCGACCGGGCGCGGTGGCGGGCGGACGGCACGATCGAGTTCCTGGGCCGGGTGGACGAGCAGGTCAAGATCCGTGGTTACCGGGTCGAGCCCGGTGAGGTCGAAGTTGTCATTGGTGATCACCCCGACGTGCGTGATGTCGTTGTGGTGGCGCGTGATGGCGGGCCGCACGGCGGTAAGCGCCTGGTCGCGTATGTGGTGGCTGAGGGTGAGTTCAGTGGTTCGGTTTTGCGTGCGTGGTTGCGCGAGCGGGTGCCGGATTACCTTGTGCCGTCGGTGTTTGTTGCGCTGGAGCGGTTGCCGCTGACGCCGAACGGCAAGGTCGACCGGCGCGGTCTGCCGGATCCCGAGCCGGAGGTGACTGGGGAGGCCTTTGTCGCGCCTCGGACCGCTGTCGAGCAGACTCTCGCGGCGGTGTGGAGTGGCGTGCTGCGCGTTGAACGCGTTGGTGTGCATGACAACTTCTTCGAGCTCGGTGGCGACTCGATCCTCAGCCTGCAGATCGTGGCCCGCGTTCGTGCGGCGGGCCTAGGTGTCGACGTGGCGGACGTGTTCGCCCACCAGACCATCGCCGAGCTCGCTCTCGCGGTGCACGAGGCTCCTGCCGTGACGTTGGCTGAGCAGGGTGTGGTCACCGGGCCGGTGCCGTTCACCCCGATCCAGCACTGGTTCCTGGCGCAGGACATCCCGAACCGGGACCACTGGAACTGGTCGGGCATGTTCGAGCTGGCACCCGGTACCGATCCCGATCGTCTCGCGGTGGCGTTCGAGGCTGTGGTGGCGCATCACGACGCGTTGCGCCTCCGGTTCGCGCCTGATGGTCAGTTCAACGCGCCAGTCGGTGGCAGTGGGTTCCTGCAGGTGGCCAGTGACGTTGCGGAGATGGCTGCGGCGCAGAAGTCTTTGAGTCTGGCTGATGGTCCGCTGCTTGCGGCTGTTTTCTTGGATCGTGGTGCTGAGCCTTCGTGGCTCGGTTTGACAGTGCATCACTTGGTGATGGACGGGGTGTCGTGGGACATCCTGCTGGAGGACCTCGACACGGCTTACCGTGGCGGCAAGCTCGGGCCGAAGACGACGTCGTTCCGGCAGTGGGCGTTGCAGCTGCAGGATGACGACGCCAGTGGTGAACGTGAGCATTGGGTGGCGGCGACTGCGGATGTCGTCGCGCTTCCCGTTGATGGCAGCGGCACGAACAGCGATGCGTCCGAGGCGATCGTGCAGTCGTGGCTGGATGCCGAGACGACCGCGGCACTCCTCGGGGACGCGCACAAGGCGTATCGCACGCAGGGCAACGACTTGCTGCTGGCGGCGCTGGCTCAGGCGCTGGGGGAGTGGGCTGACAGCGATCACGTCACCGTGGACTTGGAGAGCCACGGCCGTGAGGGTGCGGACCTGTCGCGCACGGTCGGGTGGTTCACGTCGATCTTCCCGGTGCGTCTCAGCAGCCAGCGTGATCCTGGCGCGGCCATCAAGGCGGTGAAGGAGGAGCTGCGGGCGGTTCCGCGCCGTGGTGTGGGTTATGGCGTGCTGCGGTGGTCGCAGGGTGAGTTGGCCGACGCGGCTGATCGGCCGGTGTTGTTCAACTACCTCGGGGCCTACACCGCCGGTGACGACGACGGCTTGATCCGTCGCGAGTTGGACAGCGAGTTGGCCGGCCCGAGTGAGGGCGCGGGTGGGACGCGGTCGCACTTGTTGCAACTCGAGGTGCAGCAGACTGCTGACGGACGGTTGTCGATCGAGTGGTTCCACTCCACGAACCGGCACGACACCGCCACCGTCGAACGGGTGGCGGCTCGGTACGTCGAGGCGTTGCGCGAGCTGGTGGCGCATTGCCGGTCCGGGGTTTCCGGGTTCACGCCGTCGGACTTCTCGTTGGCGTCGCTGGCTCAGTCTGAGGTTGATCGGCTGGCGGTGCGGTATCCGCTGGCGGATGTGTATCGGTTGGCTCCGGTGCAGTCGGGCATGTTGTTCGGTGTCGTGGGTTCTCCCGTCGATGGTTTGTACTGGGGGCAGAGCGTTTACGACCTCGCGGGCCCGATCGAGGTGGAACGGTTCGCGGCGGCGTGGCGTGAGGTGATCGCGCGGCATGCGTCGCTGCGCAGCGGGTTCGTGTGGGAGGGCGTGGCCGAGCCGGTTCAGGTGGTGCTCGGTGACGTTGAGGTTCCGCTGGAGCGGCGGGACTGGTCGGGTCTGGACGATGCCGCACAACAGGTGCGGCTGCAGGAATTGCTGGCGGAGGACCGTGCGCTCGGCTTCGACCTGGCGCGACCGCCGTTGATGCGGTTGTACGTCGTCGACCGCGGCGACGGGCGGAACTGGCTTGTTTGGGGGCTGTACCAGGGTTTGTGCGACGGGTGGAGTCTGCCCGTGGTGATGGACGAGGTGTCTGCCGCCTATCTCGGCAGCGCCCTCGAACCCACCCGGCCCTACCGGGACTTCATCGCCTGGCTGGACGGACGTGACCCGGCCGAGCCAGAAGCCTTCTGGCGCAACTACTTGAGCGGGTTCGAGGCGCCGACTCCACTGCCCGCGGACCGGTTGGCCGCGAGCCATTACGACCAGGACCGCCGGCGTACCCACTTGACCGAAGGCGTGACGGCACAGCTGGTCGAGCTGGCCCGGCGCGAACGTGTGACGTTGTCGACGGTCGTGCAAGCCGCGTGGGCCAAGGTCCTCGCGGAGACCTCCAGTGAGGACGACGTTGTGTTCGGCCTGACAGTCTCGGGTCGTCCGGCCGAGTTGGCCGGCGCGGAGTCGATGGTCGGGTTGTTCATCAACACGTTGCCGGTACGGGCTCTGGTTCCCGCGGACGTGCCGTTCACGTCGTGGTTGCATGACCTGCGGGACAGCCAGGTTGCGGTGCAACGGTTCGAGTACACGCCGTTGGTGGATGTTCAGCGATGGTCGGCTGTGCCGCATGGCCGGGCGTTGTTCGACTCGATCGTGGTGTTCGGCAACTACCCGCAGGAGGAACTGCCGGAGGACCTGGGCGAGGACTGGTTGCGCGCCACCGAGTCGGTGGAGCAGGGCAACTACCCGCTCACGTTCGCGGTCGACCTGGAGGACACGCTCAAGATCGAGGCCGAGTTCTCCACGGCGGCCTTCGACGTGGGCACGGTCGAACGGATCCTCGACCAGCTCACGGTCGTGCTCACGGCGATGGCGGAGCGTCCGGACTCGCTGGTCCAGGACATCCCGCTGCACCGGCCGGCCCAGGCTGCCGAGATCGTCGAGCGGGGCAGCACGACCCCGCCGGCGGTGGAGCGGCCGGTGCCGGACCTGATCGCCGGGTGGGACTCGGCCGAGGTCGCGGTGATCTGCGGTGAGGAGCGGCTGACGTTCGCCGAGCTGAACGCGCGGGCAGATGCCTTGGCGGTACGGCTGCGGCGGGCTGGTGTGACGGTGGGGTCGCCGGTCGCGGTGCTGGTGCCTCGCGGGGTCGAGCTGGCGGTCGCCTTCCAGGGTGTGTTGCGTTCAGGTGGCGTGTATGTGCCGATCAACCCCGGATTGCCTGCTGAGCGTGTGGAGTTCCTGCTCGCTGGTGGCGGGGTGGTCGCCGCAGTGACGACCAGGGAACTGGCTGGGGAATTGGGGGGATTCTCCGGGGAAGTGGTGGTGCTGGTCGAGGCGGCTGAGTACGCGGCCGCTGGGAGCGAGGTGGCGGGGCTCCTCGACGACGTGTCCGCGGCCCTTGGCGATCTGTCCTCCACGCTGATCGACCCCTCTGCGTTGGCGTACATCGCCTACACCTCAGGTTCGACCGGCCGTCCCAAGGGCGTGGCGGTCACCCATGGCGCGCTGTCCTCGTACGTGGCGGGATGGCGCGCCGGGCTCGCCGAACTGGGTGGACCTGGCGCGGTGTTGTCGATGTCGGGTCCGGGCTTCGACGTGTCGATCGGTGACATGACCCGCGCGTTGGCATTCGGGCAGACGGTGGTGTTCCTGCCGCACGACGAACACGTGTCGGTCGAGTCGCTGCACCACACGCTGTCCATGCACGACGTGGCGATCGCCGAGATCGTGCCCGGCATGCTTCTGCGTGATCTGGCGGCGCACTGCCGCGTTGCCGGGCCGGTGGAGAGCCTGCGTCTGGTGATCTCCGGTACCGATATGTGGACCCATGACGCGCTCACCACCGCGGTGGCTGGGGTGGCGCCGAATGCGGTGCCGGGCAACGTGTTCGGCGTGACCGAGGCGGCCATCGACTCGATCTTCCATCCGGTGGGCAACGACCACCCGGCGGCTGTCGTGCCGATCGGTACTCCGCTCGCGGGGGCTCAGGCGTTCGTGGTGGACGGGTCGTTGCGGCCGGTGCCCGTGGGTGTTCCTGGCGAACTGCTGGTTGGCGGCGACGGAGTGGCCCAAGGGTATGTGGGCCGCCCCGACCTGACCGCTGAACGGTTCGTGCCCAACGTGTTCGGCAGTGGCCGGCTCTACCGGACGGGCGACCGGGCTCGGTGGCGCCCGGACGGCACGATCGAGTTCCTGGGCCGGGTGGACGAGCAGGTCAAGATTCGCGGCTACCGGGTCGAACCCGGTGAGGTCGAGGTCGTCATCGGTGACCACCCCGAGGTGCGTGATGTCGTTGTGGTGGCACGGGAAGGTGGGCCACACGGCGGTAAGCGTCTCGTCGCGTACGTGGTCGCCGAAGGCGAGTTCAGCGGTTCTGTGCTGCGTGCGTGGCTGCGTGAGCGGGTGCCGGATTACCTTGTGCCGTCGGTGTTCGTGGCGCTGGAAAGGTTGCCGCTCACCCCGAACGGCAAGGTCGACCGGAGAGGGCTTCCTGACCCGGAGCCCGAGACGGTCGGTGAGGCCTATGTCGCGCCTCGGACCGCTGTCGAGGAGTCCCTCGCGGCGGTGTGGAGTGGCGTGTTGGGGGTCGAGCGCGTTGGTGTGCACGACAACTTCTTCGAGCTCGGCGGCGACTCGATCCTGAGTCTGCAGATCGTGGCTCGGGCGCGTGCTGCCGGACTCGGGATCGACGTGGCCGACGTGTTCGCCCATCAGTCGGTGGCCGAGTTGGCGCCGGTCGTGCGTGACGCTCCGGCGGCGACGCTGGCCGAACAGGGGGTTGTCACCGGACCTGTTCCGCTGACGCCGATTCAGCGCTGGTTCCTGGCTCAGGACATCCCGAACCGTGATCACTGGAACTGGTCGGGCATGTTCGAACTGGCACCCGGCACCGATCCTGAACGCTTGAGCCAGGCCCTCGACGCCCTGGTCGTCCATCACGACGCGTTGCGCCTCCGGTTCACGCCGGATGGTCAGTTCAACGCACCCGTTGGTGGCGGTGGGTTCCTGCGGGTGGCCAGTGACGTTGCGGAGATGGCTGCTGCGCAGAAGTCGTTGCGTCTGGCTGATGGTCCGCTGCTTGCGGCTGTTTTCTTGGATCGTGGTTCGGAGCCCGCGTGGCTTGGGCTGACGGTGCATCACCTGGTGATGGACGGCGTGTCGTGGGACATCCTGCTGGAGGACCTTGACACCGCATACCGTGGCGAGAAGCTCGGGCCGAAGACGACGTCGCTCCGGCAGTGGGCGTTGCAGCTGCAGGACGACGATGCGAGCGGTGAACGCGAGCATTGGGCGGCGGCGACCGCGGATGTGGTTGCGCTTCCGGCAGATGGCAGCGGCCCGAACACCGATGCGTCCGAGGCGATCGTGCAGTCGTGGCTGGACGCGGACACGACGGCCACGCTGCTCGGTGACGCGCACAAGGCATATCGCACGCAGGGCAACGACTTGCTGCTGGCAGCACTGGCACAGGCGCTGGGCGAGTGGACCGGAACTGATCACGTCACGATCGACCTGGAGAGCCACGGCCGTGAGGGTGCCGATCTGTCGCGCACGGTCGGGTGGTTCACGTCGATCTTCCCGGTGCGCCTGACGAACCAGCGTGACCCGGCCAGAGCGATCAAGGCGGTCAAGGAACAACTCCGTGCGGTGCCGCGCCGCGGTGTGGGCTACGGCGTGCTGCGGTGGCTGCGGGACGACCTGGCCGGTGCGCCTGACCGACCGGTGTTGTTCAACTACCTCGGCGCGCACACCGCCGGTGACGACGACGCCGGCCTGATCCGTCGCGAGCTGAACGGTGACCTGGCCGGGCCGAGCGAGAGCGAAGGTGGGACGCGTTCGCATCTGGTGCAGATCGAGGTGCAACAGACCGCTGACGGACGGTTGTCGATCGAGTGGTTCCACTCCACGAACCGGCACGACACCGCCACCGTCGAACGGGTCGCGGCCAGGTATGTCGAGGCGTTGCGCGAGTTGGTCGAGCACTGCCGGAAGACCAGCGGTGGGTTCACGCCGTCGGACTTCCCGCTGGCGTCCCTCACCCAGGACGAGGTCGACGGGCTCGCGCGGAGTCGTCCGTCGCTTGTGGACGTTTACCGGCTGGCGCCCGTGCAGTCGGGCATGTTGTTCGGTGTCGTCGGCGCCCCGGACGAAGGCGACGGGCTCTACTGGGGTCAGGGCGTCTACGACCTGACCGGTCCGATCGACGCCGACCGGCTGGCGGGTGCCTGGCGGGAAGTGATCTCCCGGCACGCCGCGCTCCGAAGCGGCTTCGTGTGGGAGGGCGTCAGCGAGCCCGTGCAGATCGTGCTGGCAGACGTTGAGGTTCCGCTGGAGCAGCGCGACTGGTCGGGCCTGGACGAGGCGACGCAACAGGTGCGGCTGCAGGAACTGCTCGCGGAGGACCGTGCGCTCGGCTTCGATCTGGCGCGGCCGCCGTTGACGCGGTTGTACCTCGTCGACCGCGGCAACGGGCAGAACTGGCTCATCTGGGGCCTGTACCAGGGTTTGTGCGACGGGTGGAGCCTGCCTGTCGTCATGGACGAGGTGTCCGTCACCTACCAGCGGCAGCCACTGCCGCCGGCGCGTCCGTACCGCGACTACATCGCCTGGCTCGACCAGCGCGACTCCGCTGCCACCGAAGGGTTCTGGCGCACCTACCTGGACGGCTTCGAGGCACCGACGGCACTGCCGGTGGACCGCCTGGCCGCCTCCCACTACGCCCAGGACAGGCGGCGCACGCACCTCGACGAGGCCGTCACCACCAGGCTCGTGGAGTTGGCCCGGCGGGAGCGCGTGACGTTGTCGACGGTCGTGCAGGCGGCGTGGGCCAAGGTCCTCTCCGCGAGCTCGGGTGAGGACGACGTGGTGTTCGGCCTGACCGTCTCGGGTCGTCCGGCTGATCTGGCCGGGGTGGAGTCGATGGTCGGGTTGTTCATCAACACGCTGCCGGTCCGGGCCGTGGTGCCGTCGGACACGTCGTTCGCCGCGTGGTTGCACGACCTGAGGGACAACCAGGTTGCGCTGCAACGGTACGAGTACACGCCGTTGGTGGACGTGCAGCGGTGGTCCGCTGTGCCGCACGGCCGTGGGCTGTTCGACAGCATCGTCGTGTTCGGCAACTACCCGCAGGAGGAAGCACCCACCGACACCGGCGAGGACTGGGCCGACGCCGTCGAGTCCGTCGAGCAGGGCAACTACCCGCTCACGTTCGCGGTCGACCTGGAGGACACGCTCAAGATCGAGGCCGAGTTCTCCACGGCGGCGTTCGACACGGCCACCGTCGAACGCGTTCTCGACCAGCTCGTCGTCGTCCTCACCGCCGTCGCTCACGAGCCGGAACTGGCCGTCGCCGACCTGCCGCTGCAGCGCCCGGACCAGGCTGCGCGGCTGGTGGCGCGGGGCGAGACCGCACCGGTCGCCGAACTGCCGGTGCCCGAGCTGATCCACGGCTGGGCGCACACCAATGCCGTGGCCGCGAAGTGCGGCGACGAACGCCTGACGTTCGCCGAACTGGGTGCGCGGGCCGATGCAGTGGCGGCACGGCTCCAACGGGCTGGCGTGACGGTGGGCTCGCCCGTCGCGGTGCTGGTGCCGCGTGGGATCGAGCTGGCGGTGGCGTTCCAGGGTGTGTTGCGCAGTGGTGGCGTGTACGTGCCGATCAACCCCGGATTGCCTGCCGAACGCCTGGACTTCCTGCTGGCCGATGCCGGGGTGGTCGCCGCGGTGACGACTGCGGAACTCGCCGGCGAGCTGGCGGGATTCGCCGGGGAGATCGTGGTTCTGGACGACACCACCGCGAAGGTCGGTGCGTTCGATGCTTCCCCCATCGACCCCCACGCGGTGGCGTACATCGCCTACACCTCAGGCTCGACCGGCCGTCCCAAGGGCGTGGCGGTCACCCATGGCGCGCTGTCGTCGTACGTCGCCGGCTGGCGAGATGGCCTGACCGCACTGGGCGGGCCCGGCCCGGTGTTGTCGATGTCGGGTCCGGGCTTCGACGTGTCGATCGGTGACATGACCCGCGCGCTGGCGTTCGGTCAGACGGTGGTGTTCCTGCCGCATGACGAGCACGTGTCCGTGGAGTCGTTGCACAGCACGCTGTCCAACGACGGCGTGGCGATCGCCGAGATCGTCCCCGGCATGCTTCTCCGAGATCTGGCGGCGCACTGCCGTACTGCGGGATCCGTGGAGAGCCTCCGCCTGGTGATCTCCGGTACCGATATGTGGACCCATGACGCGCTCACCACGGCGGTGGCAGAGGTGGCGCCGAATGCGGTGCCGGGCAACGTGTTCGGTGTGACCGAGGCCGCGATCGACTCGATCTTCCACCCGGTGGGTGACGATCACCCGGCGGCGGTGGTGCCGATCGGTACTCCGCTCGCGGGTGCTCAGGCGTTCGTGGTGGACCGGTCGTTGCGGCCGGTACCGGTGGGCGTGCCGGGTGAGCTGCTGGTCGGTGGTGCCGGCCTGGCCCAGGGGTATGTGGGGCGCCCGGACCTGACTGCGGAACGGTTCGTGCCCAACGTGTTCGGCACAGGAAGGCTCTATCGGACGGGCGACCGGGCCCGGTGGCGCGCGGACGGGACGATCGAGTTCCTGGGCCGCGTCGACGAGCAGGTCAAGATCCGCGGTTACCGGGTCGAACCCGGCGAGGTCGAGATCGTCATCGGTGACCACCCCGACGTGCGTGACGTCGTCGTGGTGGCACGGGATGGCGGACCGCACGGCGGCAAACGGCTGGTCGCCTACGTGGTCGCGGAAGGCGAGTTCAGCGCGAAGGCACTGCGGACGTGGTTGCGCGAGCGCGTGCCGGACTACCTGGTGCCGTCGGTGTTCGTGGCGCTGGAAAGGCTGCCGCTCACCCCGAACGGCAAGGTCGACCGCAAGGGCCTGCCCGACCCCGAGCCCGAGACGTCGGCCGAGGTCTTCGAGGCACCTCGGACGTCCATTGAGGACACTCTCGCGGCGGTCTGGTCCCAGGTGCTGGGAGTCGAACGCGTCGGCGTGCACGACAACTTCTTCGAGTTGGGCGGCGACTCGATCCTGAGCCTGCAGATCGTCGCCCGCGTCCGTGCCGCGGGATGGGGCGTGGACGTGGCGGACGTGTTCGCCCACCAGACCATCGCCGAACTCGCACCCGTCGTGCGCGACACCCCGAAAGCCCTGCTCGCCGAACAGGGTGTCGTCACCGGTCCCGTGCCGCTCACGCCGATCCAGCACTGGTTCGTCGAGCAGGACATCCCCGACCGCGACCACTGGAACTGGTCGGGCGTGTTCGAGCTGGCCACGGGCACCGACCCAGACAGGCTCTCGCGGGCACTCGACACCGTCATCGCCCATCACGACGCCCTGCGCATCAGGTTCCGCCAGGACGGCGACACCTGGGTGCAGGACAACGACGGTGAGCCCCGCGAGGTCCTGCGCGTGGTCACCGCTGAAGACGTCGTCGCGCACATGACCGAAGCGCAGACGTCGTTGCGCCTGGCGGACGGTCCGCTCGTCGCCGCGATCTACTTCGCCCGCGGCACCGAACCGGCCTGGCTGGGGCTCATCGCGCACCACTTCGTCATGGACGGCGTGGCGTGGAACATCCTGCTGGAGGACCTCGACACGGCCTACACGGGCGGAGAGCTCGGGCCGAAGACGACGTCGTTCCGGCAGTGGGCCGAGGTGCTGCACAACGACAACCCCGAAGCCGAACGCGACCACTGGGCCGCGCAGACCGAGCGGGTCGTGGCGGTGCCCGTCGACGGCCGCGGCGCCAACACCGAGGCGTCGGCCGACACCGTCCGCACGTGGCTCGACGCGAAGTCCACCGAGGTGCTGCTGGGCGAGGCCCACAAGGCCTACCGCACCCAGATCAACGACCTGCTGCTGGCCGCCCTGCTCAAGACCCTGGGCGAGTGGACGGGCTCCGGAGACGTCACCATCGACCTCGAAAGCCACGGCCGCGAGGCGATCACGGACGGCGTCGACTTGTCCCGCACCGTCGGGTGGTTCACGTCGATCTTCCCGGTGCGCCTGCGCCACCGCCGCCTCGACGACAGCGGCGAGCTGATCAAGGCGGTCAAGGAACAGCTGCGCACCGTACCGCGCCGTGGTGTCGGATACGGGATTCTGCGTTACCTGGAACGTGACGAACGTTTGGTCAACGCACCCGTTCGGCCCGTGTTGTTCAACTATCTGGGCGCATTCGACGCGGCGGGAGACGACGCCGTCGGGCTGATCCGCAAGGAACTGCCCGCCGACCTGTGCGGCGTGACCGAGAACGAACAGGGAAGCCGTTCGCATCTGCTGCAGATCGAGGCCGAACAGACCTCGGACGGCCGCCTGCTGGTCGAGTGGTATTTCAGCACCAACGTGCACCGGCCGACGACGGTCGAACGGCTCGCGGCGCGGTACGTGGACGTGCTGCGAGAGCTGGTCGAGCACTGCCAGTCAGGGGCCGGCGGCGTCACCCCGTCCGACTTCCCGCTGGCCAACATCGACCAGGCGAGTCTCGCCGCCGTGCTCAAGCAGATGGGCGGGTGATCCGGGCAAACGAGGGGGGCATCCAGCGCACTGGTTTTCCGCAATTGGACCAGTGAATTGCACTTCGTTGTAGAGCTCTATTCAGGCATGCCATTTTAAAGTGGCGATGATCATCGCGAATGAGCCCTATGTGAATGTCCTATGCCTGCTCGGCGGGAATAGCTTGACCCCTTAAATGACGGTTGTGTAAAAATGTTGTCAGGGGAGGGGCGGAATTTCTGTGATCGAAGACATGTATCCGTTGGCGCCTGTTCAGCAGGGCATGCTTTTCCATGTCCTGGAGGCGGAATCGGACAAGGGCGTCTACTGGGCGCAGGGCCTGTACGAGTTCGACGGAGTGCTCGACCTCGACGCCATGCGGCGCGCCTGGGAACTGGTGGTCGACCGCCACGCCGTGTTGCGCACCGGTTTCGTGTGGGAGGGCGTGCCCGAACCGCTTCAGGTCGTCATGAGAGACGTCCAGGTGCCCTTCGAGGTGCACGACTGGACCGCCGTGACCGACCAGCGGGCCGCGCTCGACGACCTGCTCGCCCGCGACCGCGCCCAGGGCTTCGATCTCACCAAGCCGCCGCTCATGCGCGTGCACGTCATCAACGACGGCACGAGCCACCACCGCATGGTGTGGGCCCTCTACTCCGGGCTGTGCGACGGCTGGAGCGTGCCCGTCGTCCTGGAAGAGGTCGGCGCCACCTACGACGCCCTGTGCCGCGGCACGACGCCCGGCCTCGAACCCGTGCGGCCGTACCGGGACTTCATCGCCTGGCTGGGCAAGCGCGACCGCGCCGAGGCCGAGTCGTTCTGGCGTGACTACCTCGCTGGATTCGACGCCCCGACGGCACTGCCCGTCGACCGGTCGGTCCGCGACCACTGGGCCCAGGGCCGCCGCCGCGCCGAACTGCCGGAGGACCTGACCACGTCGATCATGGACCTCGCCCGGCGTCGGCGCGTCACGCCGTCGACGGTGATCCAGGCCGCGTGGGCACTTCTGCTGTCCGCCTACTCCGGTGACGACGAGGTCGTCTACGGGCTCACGGTGTCCGGCCGCCCCGCGGACCTGCCCGGCGTCGAGTCGATGGTGGGTGTCTTCATCAACACGCTGCCCGTGCGCGTGCGGGTGTCGTGGGAGCGCACGTTCGCCGACTGGCTGGGTGAGCTGCAGGAGAACCAGGTCGCGGTGCAGCGCTACGAGTTCACCGCGCTGACCGACATCAAGCGGTGGTCGGAGCTGCCGCGGGGCAGCGGTGTCTTCGACAGCATCGTGGTGTTCGGCAACTACCCGCAGGCCCTGCTGTCCGAAGAGGACGAAGAGAGCGACGACGAGGACCGCTTCGGCGCCCTCGACTCCATCGAGCAGGTCAACTACCCGATCGCGTTCGCGGTCGACCTCGAGGACACGCTCAAGATCGAGGCCGAGTTCTCCACCGGCGCGTTCGACGAGACCACCGTCGACCGGCTGCTCGTCCAGTTGCAGGAGGTGCTGGCCTCCGCGGTGGCCCGGCCCGACCAACTCGTGCGTGAGGTGACGCCGACGTCGGCGGCCTCGGACGCGGGCCCTGCGGTCGACGAGGCGTACGTCGGCTTGGCTGAGCGGTTCCGCCTGGCTGTCAAGGATTTCGCCGATCAGGTGGCGGTCCGTGGTGGTGGCGTCGAGCTGACCTATGCCGAACTGGGCGAACGGGTGGCGCGGGTGGCGTCCGGTCTGCGCGCCGCCGGTGTTCGGGACGAGACGCGGGTCGGGCTGTGGTTCGAGCGGTCGGTCGACCTCGTGGTCGCGCTTCTCGGTGTGGTGCAGGCGGGTGGTGCGTATGTGCCGCTTGATCCCGCGTTGCCGCACGGCCGGTTGAGCGATGTGCAGGCGGCTGCCGGGGTCGAGCTGGTCGTGTCCCGGGGTGACTACGCCCTGGACGGCCCGCGGGTCGTCGAACTGGCGGACCTGATGACCGCGCCTGCCGAGTGGCCTGAATTCGATGCCCTGCCTGAACGTCTGGTCTACACGATGTTCACGTCGGGCTCGACCGGTGTGCCCAAGGGCGTGGAGGTCACCGAGGAAGGTGTCGTGCGGGTCGTGCTCGACCCCGCGGTGGCCGCACAGCCCGGTGACGTGGTCGCGCACATGGCGGCGGTGTCGTTCGACGCCTCGACGTGGGAGATCTGGACGGCGTTGCTGAGCGGCGCGACGCTGGCCATAGCGCCTTCGAATCTGGCCGAGCGGCTCGACGTCGCCAAGCTCTACGCGACGCACGGCATCACGTTGTCGTTCATGACCACCGGGTTGTTCCATCAGCTGGCGGACACGGATCCGGGCGTGTTCTCGGGGCACCGGCTGGTACTCGCCGGTGGTGAGGCGATGTCGCCCCTGCAGGCGCGCAAGGTGCTCGACGCGAACCCTGCCGTTGCTCTCTACAACATGTACGGACCGACTGAGTCCACTGTGTACGCGTCGTTCCACGACATGCACACCGGTCGGCTGGGTCCGGCGTCGGTTCCGATCGGCAATGCCCTGCGGGGCCTGCGGTTCTACGTGCTGGACCGCTGGCTGCAGCCGACACCCGTCGGCGTGCCGGGGGAGTTGTACATCGGCGGTACCGGTTTGGCCCGTGGCTACGCGGGCCGTGCGGACCTGGCCGCTGAGCGGTTCGTCGCGGACCCGTACGTGCCTGGCGCGCGGATGTATCGCACCGGGGACCTGGTGCGGTGGGGTGCTGATGGCGCGGTCGACTTCGTTGGCCGGACGGATGACCAGGTGAAGATCCGGGGGTTCCGGGTCGAGCCGGGCGAGGTCGAGCACGTGCTCGTCGCACACCCGGACGTCGCCAACGCCGCCGTGATCGTGAACGACAAGCGCCTGCTCGCCTACGTCGTGAGCACCGCTCTTGCGGCAGACCTCCGGCGCTTCCTCGCCGAACGCCTGCCCGAGTTCCTGGTGCCGTCGGCGATCGTGCTGGTGGACGAGCTGCCGTTGAACGCCAACGGAAAGCTCGACAAACGCGCGCTGCCCGATCCCGGCGCCCCCGAGACCACGACCGCCTACGAAGCGCCCAGCACGGAGGCCGAGCGCACGCTGGCCGCGGTGTGGTCCGACGTGCTCGGCGTCGAGCGGGTCGGTGTGCACGACAACTTCTTCGAGCTGGGTGGCGACTCGATCGTGAGCCTCCAGATCGTGTCGCGGGCTCGTGCCGCCGGGCTGCAGCTGGGGATTGCCGATCTCTTCACCCGTCAGACCGTGCACGAGCTCGCGGCCGGCGTGACCACGGCTGTTTCCAGCACGATCGACCAGGGTGCCGTCAGCGGGCCCGTGGCTTTCACGCCGATCCAGCGCTGGTTCCTGCGCGAGGACCTGCCCGAACGTGACCACTTCAACTGGTCGGGCATGTTCGAGCTGGCACCGGGAACGGACGCGGACGCGCTACGGGCCGCGCTCGGCACCGTCGTCGCCCACCACGACGCGCTGCGGCTGCGGCTGCGCGGCGACGCTCAGGAGAACGCGCCGGTCGAGACCTCCGACCTGGTGACTGTGATCAACACGGACCTGGACGAGGACGTCATCGCGGCCATGACCGCCGCGCAGACGTCGTTGAGCCTCACGGACGGGCCGTTGCTGCGTGCCGTGTACGTCGACCGCGGCTCCCGGCCCGCGTGGTTCGGGTTGACCGTG
Source organism: Lentzea sp. NPDC005914 (assembly GCF_040629405.1). Taxonomy (NCBI): domain Bacteria; kingdom Bacillati; phylum Actinomycetota; class Actinomycetes; order Pseudonocardiales; family Pseudonocardiaceae; genus Lentzea; species Lentzea sp. NPDC005914. The sequence goes on from NZ_JBEXVQ010000045.1 coordinate 44,581, forward strand.
CACCACTACGTCGTGGACGCGGTGTCGTGGAACGTCCTTTTGGAGGACCTCGACACCGTGTACTCCGGTGGTGTCCTCGGGCCGAAGACCACCTCGTACCAGGAGTGGGCCGCCGCGCTGGAGGCCTTCGACCCGCGGGACGAGTTGCCGTGGTGGCGTGAGGTCGTGCGGACTTCGGCGGCCGTACCCACGGACTTCGACGGGCTCAACACCGAGGACTCGACCGAGTCCGTGCGCGTCTCCCTCGACGCTGAGCGTGCTTCTGCGTTGCTGACGAGCGCTCACCGCGCTTACCGCACCCAGGGTCACGAACTGCTTCTTGCCGCGTTGCTGCAGGTGCTCGGGCGATGGACCGGTGTCGGTGCCGCCGCTGTCGACCTGGAGAGCCACGGTCGCGAGCCGATCGCCGACGGCATCGACCTCAGCCGCACGGTCGGCTGGTTCACCGCCATCCATCCCGTTGCGCTGCACCACTCATCGCTCGACGACACTGCTGGGGTCATCAAGGCGGTCAAGGAACAGCTGCGGTCCGTGCCGCGCCGGGGTGTCGGCTACACCGTGTTGCGTGAGCGGGACCCGGAGCTGCGTTCGGCTTTGGATCGCCCTGTCGTCTTCAACTACCTCGGTGGTGCCGACGCGGCCGAGGACGCGGGCCTGTTCGCTCGTGAGCTGTCCGAGGACCTGTGCGGTCCTGCCGAGGGTGACGGCGGGCTGCGCTCGCACGTGCTCGGCGTCGAGCTGGTCCAGGCCGCCGACGGGACGCTGGCGGTGGAGTGGCAGTACAGCGCCAACCTGCACCAGCGGTCGACGATCTCGCAGCTCGCTGAGGCGTACGTGCTGGCGCTGGCCGAGCTCGTCGATCACTGCCGGTCGGGTGCGCACGGCCTCACGCCGTCCGACGTTCCGCTGGCTGCTCTCGATCAGTCCTCGTTGGACTCGTTGGTCACTCGCGTGCCCGGGATGGTCGACGCTTACCCGTTGTCGCCACTGCAGCAGGGAATGCTGTTCCACGCCGTCGAGTCACCGGACAGCGGTGTCTACTGGACGCAGGACGTGCGCGAGCTGGCCGGCTCGCTCGATCTCGACGCCATGCGTGCGGCCTGGCAGTTGGTGATCGACCGGCACCCGGCGTTGCGCACCGCTTTCGTGTGGGAGGGCGTGCGTTCGCCGCTCCAGGTCGTCGTGGGTGACGTCTCCGTGCCGTTCGAGGTGCACGACTGGTCTTCCGTTGCCGATCCCGAAGCTGCTGTCGACCGGCTGCTGTCCGAGGATCGTGCTCGCGGCTGTGATCTCACCGCGGCTCCGTTGCTGCGGGTCCACGTCGCTCGGGGACGTGACCGCCACTGGATTCTGCTGGCGTTCCACCACCTCTACGCGGACGGCTGGAGCATCCCGCTGCTGTGGGACGAGGTCACGGCCGCCTATCAGGGCGAATCCCTGCCGCCGGTGCGTCCTTACCGCGACTTCATCGCGTGGCTGGGTCAGCGCGACTCCGTTGAGGCCGAGGCGTTCTGGCGCGAGTACCTCGCCGGGTTCGACTCGCCGACGCCGTTGCCGGTGGACCGCGTGGTGCGCGAGCACTGGGCCCAGGACCGGCGCGAGCTGGCGCTGCCCCGTGACGTCACATCGGACCTCGTCTCGCTGGCCCGCGACCGGCGGGTCACCCTGTCGACGGTCGTGCAGGCTGCGTGGGCCGTGCTGTTGTCGGCCTACTCGGGCGAGGACGACATCGTGTTCGGGCTGACGGTGTCCGGGCGTCCGGCCGACCTGCCCGGCGTGGAGTCGATCGTCGGGCTGTTCATCAACACCCTGCCGGTCCGGGTGCGGGTGGCGTGGGAGACGTCGTTCGCCGACTGGCTCGGTTCGTTGCAGGAGAACCAGGTTCTCGTGCAGCGGCACGAGCACACGCCGCTCGCGGACATCCAGCGTGTTGCCACCGGTGGGTTGTTCGACAGCATGCTCGTCTTCGGCAACTACCCGCAGGGTGCGGCGCCTGAGGAGGGCGAGGAGGACCCCGAGGAGTTGTTCGCGTCGACCGACTCGGTCGAGCAGATGCACTACCCGATCATTCTCGCGGTCGACCTCGAAGCGACCTTGAAGGTGGAGGCCAACTTCTCCACCGGCGCCTTCGATTCGTCCACTGTGGAGCGGTTGCTCGCACAGCTCGCCGAGGTGCTGACCGCTGTCGCTCGCCGGCCTTCTGTTGTCGTGCGGGAGGTGACGCCCGCGCCGGTCACCGGGTGGGGCGTCGGGCCTGTGGTGGACTCGGCTTTTGCCGGGTTGGCCTCGCGGTTCCGGCTGGCTGTCAGGGACTTCGCTGACCAGGTGGCCGTCCGTGACGGTGGCGTTGGGCTGACCTATGCCGAGCTGGGCGAACGGGTGGCACGCGTGGCGTCCGGGCTGCGGGCTGCTGGTGTGGGTGTGGAGACGCGGGTCGGCCTGTGGTTCGAACGGTCGGTCGATCTCGTGGTCGCGATCCTGGGCGTGGTGCAGGCGGGTGGGACGTACGTGCCGCTTGATCCTGCGTTGCCGCACGGCCGGTTGAGCGACGTGCAGGCGGCCGCCGGGGTCGAGCTGGTCGTGTCGCGTGGTGACTACGCGCTGGATGGTCCGCGCGTTGTCGAGCTCGCGGAGTTGGTGAGCGCGCCCGCTGAGTGGCCGGAACTTGTTGCTGTGCCTGAACGTCTGGTCTACACGATGTTCACGTCGGGCTCGACCGGTGTGCCCAAGGGCGTGGAAGCCACCGAAGAGGGCGTCGTGCGGGTCGCGCTCGACCCTGCGGTGGCTGCCCGGCCCGGTGATGTCGTGGCGCACATGGCGGCGGTGTCGTTCGACGCCTCGACGTGGGAGATCTGGACGGCGTTGCTGAGCGGTGCCACTCTTGCGGTGGCGCCCGCGAACTTGGCCGAGCGGCTGGATGTTGCGACTTTCTACGCGGCGCACGGTGTGACGTTGTCGTTCATGACCACCGGATTGTTCCATCAGCTGGCGGACACCGATCCTGGCGTGTTCTCGGGTCACCGGCTGGTGCTTGCCGGTGGCGAAGGGATGTCGCCTGTTCAGGCGCGCAAGGTCGTTGACGCCAATCCGGCTGTTGGTCTTTACAACATGTATGGCCCCACCGAGTCCACTGTGTACGCGTCGTTCCACGACATGCACACCGGCCGGCTCGGTCCGGCCACCGTGCCCATCGGTGGTGCCCTGAGGGGCCTGCGGTTCTACGTCCTGGACCGGTGGTTGCGACCTGCACCCGTTGGCGTGCCGGGGGAGCTGTACATCGGCGGTACCGGTTTGGCTCGTGGTTATGCGGGCCGGGCTGACTTGGCTGCTGAGCGGTTCGTTCCCGACCCGTCAGTGCCTGGCGCGCGGATGTATCGCACCGGTGACCTGGCGCGGTGGGGTGCGGATGGAGCGGTCGATTTCGTCGGCCGGACAGATGACCAGGTGAAGATTCGGGGGTTCCGGGTCGAGCCGGGCGAGGTCGAGCACGTGCTCGTGGGTCATCCTGCTGTCGCCAACGCCGCTGTTGTCGTTCGTGAGTTGCAGCAGGGCAAGCGACTCGTGGCCTATGTCGTGGGTTCGGCGTCGGTGACGGACCTTCGGCAGTTCCTCGCCGAGCGGTTGCCGGAGTTCCTGGTGCCGTCGGCGATCGTGCTGCTGGACGAGTTGCCGTTGAACTCCAACGGAAAGCTCGACAAGCGCGCACTGCCGCTGCCGGACGCGCCGGACTCGACGAGCTACGTGGCACCGGGCACCGACGTCGAGCGTGCGCTCGCCGCGGTGTGGTCCGAGGTGCTCGGGGTCGAGCGGGTCGGTGTGCACGACAACTACTTCGAGCTGGGCGGCGACTCGATCGTCAGCCTTCAGATCGTGGCCAGGGCGCGGGAAGCGGGCCTGTCGCTGACGATCGCCGACCTCTTCACGCACCAGACCGTCGGGCAGCTCGCCGCCCACACCGGCGTCGCGGCGGGCTCTTCGGTCGTGGCTGAGCCGCTGGCCGATCTGGAGCCACTGCGGGCGCGTGTTCCGGGTCTGGTCGACGCCTACCCGTTGTCGCCCATGCAGCAGGGCATGCTCTTCCACGTCCTGGAGGCACCCGCCGACACCGCGGTGTACTGGGCGCAGGACGTGCGCGAGCTGAGCGGACCGCTCGACGTGGCCGCCCTGCGAGAAGCCTGGCACACCGTCGTGGGCCGGCACCCCGCGTTGCGCAGCGCGTTCGTGTGGGAGGGCGTCGACTCACCGCTGCAGGTCGTCGTGGATGACGTCTCCGTGCCGTTCGAGGTGCTCGACTGGACCTCCGTCGCCGATCCCGCCGCCGCGCTGGACTCGTTGCTCGACGCCGACCAGCGGCGCGGGTTCGACGTCACCGCCGCACCGTTGCTGCGCGTCTACGTGGCCGATCGGGGCGACCGGCAGTGGGTCGTGTTCACGTTCCACCACCTGTACCTCGACGGCTGGAGCATCCCGCTCGTGTGGGACGAGGTGTTCGCGGCCTACCGGCGTGAGTCGCTGCCGCCGGTGCGCCCGTACCGCGACTACATCGCCTGGCTGCAGGAACAGCCCGCCGCCGACGACTTCTGGCGCTCGTACCTCGACGGCTTCACCTCGCCGACAGCCTTGCCCGTCGACCGCACCACCCGCCTGCACTGGTCACAGGGCAGGCGCCACCGCGAGCTGCCGACGTCCGTGGCCCTCTCGTTGGAGGCGCTGGCACGACGCGAGCACGTGACGATCAGTGCCGTCGTGCAGGCGGCGTGGGCGCTGCTGCTGGCGTCGCACAGCGGCGAGGACGACGTCGTCTTCGGCCTCACGGTGTCGGGACGTCCCGCTTCGCTGGCCGGCGTCGAGTCCATCGTCGGACTGTTCATCAACACCCTGCCCGTCCGGATCCAGGTCCCCGGCGATCGCACGCCGTTCGACCGGTGGCTGCGCACTGTCCAAGATGGACAGGTTGCTGTGCAGCGGTTCGAGCACTCGCCGCTGGTCGACATCCAGCGGGTGGCGGGCGTGTCGCGGTTGTTCGAGAGCATCGTGGCGGTCCAGAACCTGCCCGGCGGCTTCGACGACGGCGACGACGCCGACGAGTTCGACTCGCCCGCGCTGCTCGAACAGGGCCGCTACCCGCTGAAGCTAGTCGTCGACGTGGACGGCCAGCTCGCTCTGCTGTGCGAGTACTCGACCGGCGCGTTCGACGACGCCACCGTCGAGGCGCTGCTGGACCAGCTCGAACGCATCCTCACGACCGTCGCCGTCACGCCGGGGACGCCGGTGCGGGAGATCGCGCTGCTCGACGCCGGCCAGCGGGGCGAGGTGCTGACGTGGAGCGCGTCGGAGTCGCTTCCGATGCCTGCGGCACACCTGGCGGCGCTGTTCGGGCGGCAGGTTGTGGCGCATCCAGACCGTGTCGCGCTGCGCGGAGACGGGGTCGAGCTCAGCTATGCCGAGCTCGATCGCCGGGCCAGCGGGGTGGCGCGGTGGCTGCGTGATCAGGGGGTCGGCGCGGGTGTCCGGGTGGGGTTGTACCTGGAGCGCGGCCCGGAGCTGATCATCGCGATGCTCGGGGTTATGGGCGCGGGTGGGAGCTACGTTCCGCTCGACCCTGCTCAGGGGGTGGGGCGGATCGGGCAGATGATCGGCACGGCGGAGGTCGGGCTGGTCGTGACGGCCGGCGAGTGGCCGCTCGAGGTCCCCGGCGTGCGCGTTGTGGACGTGGCTGGGTCGGTGCCGCCCGCCGCTGCTGGCGTTGCCGGCGTGACTGGGGTCGTATCGCCGACCGCTGTTGGCGTTGGCGTTGGCGGCGTGGCGAGGGCTGTGTCGTCGACCGCTTCCGGTGTTGGCGTTGGCGATGTGGCCGCGGCCGCTTCGCCGACCGCTCCTGGCGTTCGCGTTGCGGACGTGGCTGAGGCTGTGAGGCCGACCGTTCCCGGTGTTCGCGTCGCAGACATGGCCGGGGCCGTGCCGCCCGCCGCTTCCGGTGTTCGGGTTGGCGATGTGGCCGAGGCCGTGTCGCCCGCCGTTCCTAGCGTTGGTGTTGCTGGCGTGGCTGGGGCTGTGGCGCCCACCGCTTCCGGCGTGGGTGTTGCCGACATGGCCGAGGCCGTGTCGCCCAACGCTCCTGCCGTTTCCCACGTGCGCGTGTTCCCACTGCCGGAGACCGAGGCCGAAGGTCCGCTGCCCGTGTCCGGCGGCTCGGACAGCGAGCTGTACGTGCTGTTCACGTCGGGCTCGACCGGCGTGCCCAAGGGCGTGTCGCTCACCCACGAAGGCGTGGCCAGGGTGTGCACCGACCCCGCCGTGCGCGTCGAGCCCGGCGACGTCGTGTCGCACCTCGCGGGCATCGGCTTCGACACCGGCGCCTTCGAGATCTGGCTGGCGCTGCTCAACGGCGCCACCCTCGTCGTCGGGCCGGCGGACTTGGCCGAGCGGTTGGACGTCGGGAAGTTCCTGCGCCGCAACGGGATCACCGCGTCGCTGCTCACCACGGGACTGTTCCACCAGCTGGTCGAGACCTCGCCCGACGTGCTCGACGGCCTGCGACTGCTCGTCGTCGGCGGGGACGCGCTGCAGGCCCAGCACGCCCGCACGGCTCGGAAGCACAAGCCGGACTTGCGCATCGTGAACGCCTACGGGCCCACCGAGACCACCATGACGTGCACCATCCACACTCTCGAAGACGAAATCGGCGCGCAGGTGCCCATCGGCAGGCCGTTCGCGGGCATGCGGGCGTACGTGCTCGACCCGTGGCTGCAACTCGTGCCACCCGGTGTGGCGGGCGAGTTGTTCGTCGGCGGGCCGGGTGTGGCACGGGGCTATGTCGGTCGTGCGGACTTCACCGCCGAACGGTTCGTGCCCGACCCCACCCAGCGCGGCGAACGCCTGTACCGCACCGGTGACCGGGCTCGCTGGAGTCCGGACGGGACGCTGGAGTTCCTCGGCCGGGCCGACGACCAGGTCAAGATCCGGGGATTCCGGGTCGAGCCCGGCGAGGTCGAGGCACTGCTCACCAGCCGCGAGGACGTGCGGGCCGCCGCGGTCGTCGCCAGCGCCCAGCGTCTGGTGGCCTACGTGGTCACCGGCACCGACACGAAGGAGCTGAAGGAGTTCCTGCGTGAACGGCTGCCCGACTACCTGGTGCCGTCGAGTTTCGTCGTGCTCGAGGCCCTGCCGCTGACGGCCAACGGCAAGCTCGACCGCCGCGCCCTGCCCGAACCGCAGGCACTCGAGACGGACGCGTACGTCGCTCCGCGCACCGCGCGGGAACAGGCGCTGGCAGACATCTGGGCGAAGCTGCTGCAGGCCGAGAAGGTCGGCGTGCACGACAACTTCTTCGACCTGGGCGGCGACTCCATCGCGGTCCTGAAGGTCGTGGCACGCGCCCGCAACGCCGGCCTCGGCCTCGCGGTAGCCGACGTGTTCACCCACCAGACGGTTGCCGAACTGGCCGCCGTCACCACAGCTCCAACGCAAAAGGAAGCAGGCCCCGCAACCGGACCGGTACCGCTGACACCCATCAAGAAGTGGTTCACCAACGCCACCATCGACGACCGGAACCACTGGAACTGGTCGGGCCTCTTCGAGCTGACCCAGAACGTCGACGAGGACAGGCTGAAAGCCGCGCTCGACACCCTGGTGACCCACCACGACGCCCTGCGCACCCGCCTGCACCACGACGCCGACGGCTGGCACCAGGAGATAGTCGAACCAGGCGAGGCACCCAGGTTCACGGTCGTCCAGGGCGACGTCCAGGAGCACATGGAGGCGCTGCAACGCGAGTTGGACCTCGCCCACGGCCCGCTCGTGGCAGCGGTCCTGTTCGACCGCGGCGACGAACCCGCGTGGCTCGGCCTCGCGATCCACCACCTGGTCGTCGACGGCGTGTCGTGGAACATCCTGCTGGAAGACCTCGAAGCGGCCTACAACGACGAACCCCTCGCACCGAAGACGACGTCGTACCGGCAGTGGGCCGAGTCCGTGGCGGCCTTCGCGGCGAGCGACGAGGTCCGAGCCGAACTGCCTTACTGGCGAACGAAAGCGGAGACGGCCTTCACGCTGCCCGTCGACGCGACCGGCGCCAACACCGAGGACTCGGCCGCCGTCGTCGAGGTCACCGTCGACGCCAGAACCGTGCCGAACAACCAGGTGCTCGACGTGGTCCTGGCCGCACTCCACCAGACGCTGGGGGAGTGGGCCGGCACGGACACGGTCGTCGTCGACGTCGAACACCACGGCAGGGAAAGCGTCGCACCGGGCACCGACCTGTCCCGCACGGTCGGCTGGTTCACGTCCGTCCACCCGGTGGTGCTCCAGCACAACGACCTGAGCGACCACAACAAAATCCTCACCGCAGCGCGCGAAAGCCTGAAGTCCGTGCCACGCCACGGAGTCGGCTACGGCGCGCTGCGTCACCTGGCCCCGGACGACCCGGAGGTGCGCAGCCTGCGAGCCGCACCCGACCGCCAGGTCAACGTGAACTTCACGGGCGGGCTCGACCCCGTGAACGACGGCGAGGCAGGCCTCATCGTCGACGAACTACCGGGTGACCTGTGCGGCGACAGCACAAGTGGGGGCTTGCGCCCGTACGCGCTGCACCTGGAGATCGAGCGCACCGGCGAGGGAGAGCTCCTCGTCGAGTGGCACCACAGCACGAACCTCCACCGGACCGAGACCGTGCGGCGGGTCGCCACCCGCTTCCGGCAGGCCGCGGAGAGCTTCGTCGAACACCTGAACAGGAATTGAGGGGAGCAGTCCTTGTCCACGTCCAGAAGGATCTACCACCTGTCGGCCGAAGAGGCCGCCGAGGTGGAGAACCTGACATTGCGCATTGCCAAGGAGTACACGGGCCCGGAGGACGAGCAGTTGCTGCGCGACCTGCCGCTGCTCGCCGCCGAACTGCCCGTGGGCCAGCGACGTTTCCTGCGCGACTTCGCGCTCGAGGACGAGCTGGGCTACTGCGTGATCCGCGGCCACGTCTTCGACGACGCCCGCATCGGGCCCACACCGCAGCACTGGCGCGGCCGGCCCGTCCCGTCGCCGGAGTTCGCCGAGGAGATCCTCATCCTGCTGCACGGGTCTCTGCTCGGTGAGCCGTTCGGCTGGAAGACCCAGCAGGACGCGCGCCTGGTGCACGACATCTTCCCCATCAAGGGTTTCGAGACCGAGCAGATGGGGATCGGCAGCACCGACACGCTCACGCTGCACACCGAGGACGCCTTCCACCCGTGGCGGGCGGACTACCTGCTGCTGGAGTGCCTGCGCAACCCCGACAAGGTCGCCACGATCGTCTCGGAGCCCGACCTCTCGACGCTCGACGCCGAACACCTGGAACTGCTGCACCAGCAGAACTTCCTGATCCGGCCGGACGACTCGCACCTGGCCAAGCACAACGTCACCGAGGGCGTCGACGCCGAGTTCAGCGAGATCGCCGAGATGAAGGCCGACGACAACCGCGTCGCCGTGCTGTACGGGTCCCGCAAGCACCCGTACATGCGTCTCGACCCGTACTTCATGGAGACCCCTCGCGACCCCGCCGCGCGCGAGGCCATGGAAGCGGTCAACGAACTCCTGGAGAAGTCCTGCCTGGACGTCGCCCTGGAGCCGGGCGACATCCTCGTCATCAACAACCACCGCCTCGCGCACGGCCGGCAGGCGTTCCAGGCCCGCTACGACGGCACCGACCGCTGGCTCAAGCGGGTCAGCATCACGACCGACCTGCGGAAGTCCCACGAGCGGCGCGCCTCGGCGACCGCACGCCTCATCTGACGGATACGGACCTCATGCCCAACCCGCTCCACAGCCTCCCGCCCACCGCCAAGGGCATCCTCGCCGTCCTCCGAGTCCTGCCACGGGTCAGCCGGCCCCGCACGGCGCTCCTGGCGGGCGGGGTGGTGGTGAGCGCCGCGCTGCCCATCGGGATCGCAGTCCTCACCGGTCTGCTCATCGGCGCCATCCCCGGTGCCGCGCGCGACGGTGCGGACTCGGCCGCCGCCGCCCGGGTGGGCACGCTGCTGGTCGCCGTCGCGATCGCGATCCTCGTCGAACGCCTGACGTCCCCGCTGCTGCGGGCCGCCGTGTCCACACTCGGCCGCGACGTCGACCGGTACCTGCAGGAGGTCGTGCTCAACGCCCTGGCGAGGCCGAGAGGCATCGCTCACCTGGAAGACCCAAGCGTGATCGACGAGGTCCGCATCGTGCGGGGCCTCGGCATGAGCGCGCACCGGCCGGGCCAGACCGTCGAGGCCCTGCCCGAGGTGCTCACGTCGTGGCTGCGGGCCGTGGGCTCGGCGGCCGTGCTCACCTGGTTCCACTGGTGGCTCGGTCTGCTGTGGCTCGTGGTCTGGCCGATCATCGTCTACCGGATGCAGCGCGACTACCTGCGGGTCGGGCAGGAGGGCTTCGGGCAGAGCGCCCAGCTGCGGCAGGCCGAGTACGTCCGGGACCTGGCGCTGGATCCACCGCCCGCCAAGGAGGTCAGGCTCTGGGGGATCCTCGACTGGCTCACGACCCGGTTCGACACGTTGTGGCAGGCGGGGATCGGCCCCATTCGCCGGGCGCGCCGTCCGAGGCCCGGCATGGTGCTCGGCTCCGCGTCGGCGATCCTGGCGATCAACGCCCTGTCCTACGGTCTGCTGGCCTACGCCGCGGTGCAGGGGAACCTGACGCTCGCCGCTCTCGCCGTGTTCGTGGAGGCCCTGGCCAACGCGAACGAGTACGCGGTCGGCGACGAGCACCTGTACCTGTCGCACGCCGCCGTCACCGTGCCGAAGGTGCTCTCGCTGGAGAAACGTCTCGCCGAGAGCTCACCACCGCAGTCCGGATTGCCGGTCGGAGACGTTCCCTCGCAGGAGATCCGCTACGAAGCAGTGACGTTCCGCTATCCCAGCAGTGAACGCGATGTCCTCAACGGACTGGATCTCACCATCCCCGCTGGCAGGTCGCTGGCGATCGTCGGCGACAACGGCGCGGGCAAGACCTCGCTCGTCAAGCTGCTCGCCGGTTTCTACGAGCCCACCGGGGGCAAGATCACGGTCGACGGCGCCGACCTGGCAAGTCTGGATCCGCAGGCGTGGCGTCGGCGAGTGGCCGTGCTGTTCCAGGACTTCACCCGCTACCACCTGCCGGTGCGCGACAACATCGGCCTCGGCGCTCCCGAGCACGCGGGCGACGAGGACATGCTGCGCCGCGCCGCCGACCGGGCCGGGATCGGCGACCTGATCGAGTCGTTGCCGCACGGCTGGGACACCGTCCTGTCGCAGGCCTACACCGATGGCGTGGACCTGTCGGGTGGGCAGTGGCAGCGCGTCGCACTGGCCCGCGCGATGTTCGCCGTCGAGGCCGGCGCCAAGGTCCTCGTGCTCGACGAGCCCGCCGCGGCACTCGACGTGCGCGCGGAAGCCGAGTTGTACGAACGGTTCCTGGATCTCACCCAGGGGCTCACCACGATCCTCATCTCGCACCGCTTCTCCACCGTGCGGCGCGCGGACCGGATCGTGGTCGTGTCCGACGGGCGTGTCATCGAGGCAGGCGGCCACGACGAGCTGATCGACCTCGACGGCCGCTACGCCCACCTGTTCCGCCTGCAGGCAGAACGTTTCCAGCCGGTGGGAGGCACCGATGCGTGACACCTGGCGGGCGTTCGTCACCACCATCAGCTTCGGGTTCCGCGCGGCACGCTGGTACGCGGTCTTCCAGATCGCCACCGAGATCGCGCTCGCCCTCACCGGACCCCTGATCGCCTACTGCGGCAGCGTTCTCGTCGACGCCGCCGCCACCCACGACCTGAACCTCGCGCTCACCGCCGGGCTCGGTGTCGCCGCCGCCACCGGGCTGCTCGTCGTCGGCCAGTACTACAACGCTCACTGCGTGTTCGCGGTGCTCGAACGCACACAGGCGTTGTCCGACCGCACGTTGATGCGCCTGCTCGGCGGGATCGACAGCCTCGCCCCGCACGAGAATCCCAAGTACCTGGACCAGATCCAGCTGTTGCGCGAGGAACGCGAGAGCCTCGCCGAGATGACCAACGCCACCGCCGGTCTGATCAGCGCGTTCGTCGGCTTCGGTGCCACGGCGTTCCTGCTCGCCGACGTCCACCCCGCGCTGATCTCGCTGGCACTGCTGGCCTTCATCTCGTTGTGGATCACCAGCCGGGCCAACGACCTCGCCGTCGACGCCCAGGAGGACACCGGCGAACCCGAACGGCTGCGCCGCCACCTCTTCGACATCGGCACGACCGCCGGTGCGGGCAAGGAACTCCGCGTCTTCGGTCTCACGCAGGAGCTGATCCGGCGCCACCACGAGGTTTCCGACGAGGTGCTCGGTACCCGCAACCGCGCGGCCTGGCGAGGCGCGGTGCTCAAGAGCGCCGACGCGGTGATCAACGCGGGCGGGTTCGTCGGCGCCGTCGCACTGGTGGTCTGGCTCGCGATCCAGGGCCGGGCGACCCCCGGCGACGTCGTCCTGGTCGTCGCGCTCACCATCGAGATGGCCGCCGTCGTCGCCACCTCCGTGGGCTACAGCGGCGACTTCCTGTGGTGCCTCAAGCAAGCCCGGCGCTACGTCTGGCTCGAACGCTTCGCCGCCACCGCGGGCAAACGTCCGGAAGAGCCCGCCACGCCGCCAGCGTCGCTGAGCCACGGCATCGACCTCGTGGACGTCACCTACCGCTATCCGGGCAGCGAACACACCGTCCTGGACGCAGTGTCGCTGCATCTGCCCGCCGGGTCCGTGGTGGCGCTGGTGGGCGAGAACGGCGCGGGCAAGTCCACGCTCGTGAAGCTGCTGTGCGACTTCTACGAACCGGACGGCGGTGAGATCCAGATCGACGGCGTCGACCTCCGCCGCATCCCCGCCCGCGAGTGGCGGACCAGGCTCAGCGGTGCCTTCCAGGACTTCGTGGAACTGCAGCTCCAAGCCCGCGAAACCATTGGTGTGGCGGACATTCCCCGAATCGACGACGACGCCGCCCTGCACGGGGCTCTCGAACGGGCAGGCGCGACCACCGTCGTCGACGGGCTGCCCCGCGGCCTCGACACCCGGCTCGGCCGCGCGTGGGACGAGGGTGTCGAACTGTCCGGTGGCCAGTGGCAGAAGCTGGCGCTCGCCCGCGGCCTGCTGCGCACCGACCCGTTGCTCGCCGTGTTCGACGAGCCCACCGCCGCGCTCGACCCGCAGACCGAGCACGCGTTGTTCGAACGCTTCGCCGAGGCCGCCCGAGCCGGCAAGTCCCGCGGAACGGTCACTCTTCTTGTCTCGCACCGGTTCTCGACCGTGCGCATGGCCGACCTGATCGTCGTCCTGGACGGCGGGCGCGTCCGCGAGATGGGCAGCCACGAGCACCTCATGGCCCACCCCGACCTCTACGCCGAGCTGTACGAGCTGCAGTCCTCGGCCTACCGCTGAAAGGAGCCGTCCTGATGAAGTTCGAACCAGCGCCTCTCGAGGACTGGATGCGTCTGTACTACTTCGCGGTGGACGACGACATCGGCAGCAGCGGGGTCGAGGACTACTCGCTCGCCGACCTGCGGGCCCTGCTCGGCATCGACGCCAGGGAGCTCGACGCCGTGGTGTTCCGCGACAGCACGTCGTTCGGTGGCGAGGAGGTGCGCACCGCGATCGCCGAACAGTGGGGGACCGGCGACCCCGACAAGGTCATGGTCACCCACGGCGGCAGCGAGGCGATCTACCTCGTCCTGAGCACCCTGCTCGAGCCCAGCGACGCCGTCGTCGTCACCGAGCCGACCTACCACACGCACACGTCCATCGCCCGGACCATGGGCTGCGACCTGCGGGTGTGGCCGCTGCGCCCGGAGAACGGCTTCCGCCCCGACCTGGACGACCTGCGTGCGGTGATCGACGGCGCCAAGGCCGTCGTCGTGAACTTCCCGCACAACCCGACCGGCGCGTCGCTCACCCCGGCCCAGCGCGACGAGTTCGTCGCCATCTGCGCGGAAGCCGGCACGTACCTGGTGTGGGACCAGGCTTTCCGCGAGATGGTCGTCGAGGGCGAGCCGCTGGCCGACCCCGTGCACGACTACGACAGGGCCATCTCCATCGGCACGCTGTCCAAGGGCTACGGCCTGCCAGGGCTGCGGGTCGGCTGGGCCATCGGGCCGCACGACGTCCTGCGCGGCACCCTCGACCTGCGCGACCGCATGACGTTGCACCTCTCGCCGTTGGTCGAACTGCTCGCCACCCGCGTCGCCCGGCACGCCGAGCGCCTGGTCGGCCCGCGCATGGACCAGGCCCGCCGCAACCTGGGGCTGCTGCGCCAGTTCGCCGCCGATCACCCGGACCTGATCGACCTGCCGGAACCGATGGGCGGCGCGTCCACGTTCCCGCAGCTGCTCGGCCACGCCGACACCACCGACTTCTGCCACGACCTGGCCCGCGAGCACCGCACGCTGCTCGTGCCGGGGTCGTGCTTCGGGGACCCGACCCGCGTCCGGCTGGGCTACGGCGGTGTCACCTCCTCGTTCACCCGAGGACTCGAAACGCTCGCACTCGCAGGGGAGAAGGCCCGTGTTCAGAGTTGAACTGTCCGAATCAGACATCGCCGAGGCCGATGAACTGGTCGCCTCGCTGGCCAGGCGGTACCGCACGGTCGAGGACCCGGCGTTCGTGCGTGAGGCCACTGTCATCGCTCACGAACTGCCTCGCGCGTTACGTGCGGGACTGACGGAGTTCCGCCTAACCGAGCCGCATCCGTTGTGCGTCGTCGGCGGTTACCCGATCGACGACGACCGCATCGGCCCCACCCCGGCGCACTGGAAGGACTGCGGCGGCGAGGGCAGGCCGACGCTGGCCGAGGACCTCTTCTTCTACCTGTGCGCGTCGTTGCTGGGCGACCCCATCGCGTGGTCCACCCAGCAGGACGGCCGGCTGCTGCACGACGTGTTCCCCATCAAGGAACACCAGTACGAGCAGCTCGGCTCGGGCAGCGAGGAGCTCCTCACGTGGCACATCGAGGACGCGTTCCACCCGATGCGCACCGACTACGTGGGCCTGATGTGCCTGCGCAACCCGGACGGCGTCAACACCACCTACGGCTCGCTCGAGGGCAGCGATGTCCCGGCCGACGTCGTGGAGGTCCTGCGCCAGGAGCGTTTCCCGATCCGCCCGGACCGGTCGCACCTGGCCGCCAACCGGCAGAACGACGAGGGCGACGAGCAGCTGCGCCGCCTGCGTGACCGCAGCTACGAGTGGATCTCCGGGCTGGACGCCGACCCCCAGCCCATCGCCGTCCTCTTCGGCCCGCAGGAGGACCCCTACCTGCGCCTCGACCCGTACTTCATGGAGGTCCCGGCCTCCGACCCCGAGGCCGCCGCCGCGCTGGACACGATCGTCAAGGCGATCGACGCCAACATCGCCGGCTACGCCCTGAAGCCCGGCGAGGTCCTCTTCCTGGACAACTACCGCGGCACCCACGGCCGTGAGCCCTTCACCGCCCGTTTCGACGGCACCGACCGCTGGCTCACCCGCCTGAACATCGCCCGCGACCTCCGCAAGTCGCGCGCCCACCGCCGCACCGCGAACGACCGCACCATCTACTAGAAGGATTTCTCCCATGCGCACAAGCCCTTTCGACGACGAGGACGGCCGCTTCTTCGTGGTGGTCAACGACGAGGACCAGCACGCCCTCTGGCCGGCGACCCTGGCCGAGGTCCCCGAAGGCTGGACCGTCGCCCACGGCGAGGACACCCGTCAGGCCTGCCTCGACTACGTGAACCAGCACTGGACCGACATGCGTCCCCGCAGCGTCCGCGAGCAGCTCGACCGCGCCGCCGGACGGTGAGCTCCGCGCCGCCGTGACGGGAAAAGGAGTGGGCGAAGATCGCGACGAGTTGGTAGCTTGCTGCCGACCGCGACGCCGTCCGAGGAGGTGAGACCCATGAACGCTGTATCGACGTGGGTGCTCTCCTTTCCCGTCACGGTCGGGCGACTGACGTAGGTGTCGCCGGGAGCGCCTGTACATCAAGGCACTCCGTGAAAGGCGATACCAATGGACCACAATCTCGCTCTGGTGCTCGGCGGTGGTGGATCTGCCGGCCAGGCCTGGCAGGTCGGCGTCATCGCGGGTCTGGCCGAAGCCGGTCTCGATCTGACCGAAGCCGCTGACCTGGTGATCGGCACGTCGGCCGGTTCGACCACGGCCGCCTATGTGCGCAGTGGAATTCCTGCCGCCGAACTGCTGGCCATGGTGCTGTCCCCGCCGGTCCGACCGGCCGGGCAGGACCGCCCACTGCCGCCACCTCCGCCGATGACGGCGTTGTTCGAGCGGCTTAGGGCCATCGGCGCGGCAGCCACCTCGGGGGAGGACATGCGTCGAGCGCTGGGCGCGTTCGGGTTGGAGAGCGACGCCGCGCTCGGGCCCGAGATGGCGGCACAGCGGCGCGCGCAGGTCGCGTCCCGGCTTCCTCACCCCGACTGGCCGGACCGGCCGATGATCGTGGTGGCCGTCAACGCGCACACCGGCGAGCTGGCCGCGTTCGACCGCGATTCCGGCGTCGACCTGGTGGACGCCGTCACCGCGAGCACCGCGCTGCCGGGTGGAGCTCCCACGCACAACATCAACGGCACGCACTACGTCAACGGTGGCGTGCGCTCCGCCGAGAACGCTGACCTCGCCTCGGGCTTCGCGACGGTGGTGGTGCTTTCGCCGTTCGGTGGACGCACCGGACCTCTGCCGGAAGGCCAGTTCGAAGGTCTGCGCCGGGAACCGGAGTGGGGCACGGACCTGGACAGCCAGGTCGAGGCGTTGCGCAGGCAGGGCAGTCGCGTCGAGCTGATCACGCCGGACACTGATTCCGTGGCCGCGACGGGCACGAACCAGATGGACCTCGCGACCCGCGTTCCTTCCGCCAGGGCCGGATACGCCCAGGGCAAGAGGGAAGCGGGCCGCGTGACCTTCGCCTGACGACCGCGTTCCTCCTCGGCCCGGTGCTCAGACCACCAGGCCGAGGAGGAGCACGAACACGAGGCCGACGACCGAGAGCAGGGTCTCCATCGCGGACCAGGTCTTGACGTTCTGGCTGACGCTGAGCCCGAAGTAGCCCTTCACCAGCCAGAAACCAGCGTCGTTGACGTGCGAGAAGAACAGCGACCCCGCGCCGATCGCGAGCACCAGCAGGGACGTCTCACCGGTGCTCAGCGTCGTCACCAGGGGAGCGAGAATGCCGGACGCGGTCACCGTCGCGACGGTCGCCGAGCCCGTGGCGAGCCGGATCAGCACCGCCACCAGCCACGCCAGCAGCAGCACCGACAGCCCGCTGCCCGCGACCCAGTCCGCGATGAGCTTGCCGATGCCGGTGTCGATGAGGGTCTGCTTGAACCCGCCGCCCGCCGCGACGATGAGCAGAATGCCCGCGATCGGTGGCAGTCCCGCCTCGACGCTGACGGCAACGTCCTTTGCGGACATTCGCGCGCCGCGGCCGAGCGTCACCATGGACACGACGACCGCGATCAGCAAAGCGATCACCGGCGTACCGAGGAAGTCCAGCACAGAGCGGACAGGGTTGTCTTTGGCGGCGACGATGTCGGCCAGTGCCTTGCCCATCATGAGCACGACGGGCAGCAGGACGGTCGCGAGCGTGGCGCGGAACGACGGGCGCGGCCGGTCGTCCTCGCGGTCCTCGCCGTCGAACAGCTCCGGCGCCGGGACGTCGACCCAGCGGGAGGCATAGCGGGCGAACAGCGGGCCGGCGATGGCAACAGCCGGAATCGCGACGAGCACGCCGAGTCCGAGCGTGATGCCGAGATCGGCCTTCAACGCGTTGACCGCGACCAGCGGACCGGGGTGCGGCGGCACGAGGCCGTGCATCGCGGACAGACCGGCCAGTGCCGGGATTCCGAGCTGGATCAGGGAGACGCCGGACCGCCGGGAGATCAGCAGCACCACCGGCATGATCAGCACCAGGCCGATCTCGAAGAACATCGGCAGGCCGATCAGCGCGCCCACCCCGGCCATGGCCCACGGCAGCGTCCTGCGGCTGGAGCGGCTGATGATCGCGTCGACGATCGAGTCCGCGCCCCCGGTGTCGGCCAGCAGCTTGCCGATCATCGCGCCGAGCGCGATCAGCGTGCCGACGCCCGCGGCAGTGTCGCCGAAACCCTTGGCGAAGCTCGCCAGGGCCTTGTCCATGCCCAGGCCCGCGATGCCGGCGACCACGAGCGAGGACACCGTCAGCCCGATGAACGGGTGCAGCTTCACCTTGGTGATCAGCACCACCAGCAGGGCTATGCCCACGACGGCGGCCAGCAGGAGGCGGCCTGCCGGCAGGGTCTCCAGGGCGAGGGTCATGTCAGCGTCCTTCCGCGGCGGTGAGGCAGGCGTCGACGAGGACGTCGACGGGCTGGGAGAGATCGAGGACGAGCCCGTGCTCGTCGGGTTCGAGCGGCTCGAGCGCGGTGAACTGGGAGGCCACGAGCCCGACCGGCATGAAGTGGCCGGCCCTGGCGGCGACCCGCGCGGCCACCAGTTCGCAGCCGCCCGCGAGGTGGACGAAGTACGCGGCCGGAGCGGCGGCCCGCAGGTGGTCCCGGAACGCCCGTTTCAACGCCGAGCAGGTGACCACCGCGCCGTCCGCGTGCTCGGCGAGCCAGCGGGCGATCGCGGCCAGCCACGGTTCCCGGTCGATGTCGTCCAGCGGCACCCCGGCGGACATCTTGGCGATGTTGGCGGCGGGGTGGAACTCGTCCGCGTCCGCGAACGGCACGCCCATCCGCCGGGCGAGCGCGGCACCCGTGGTGCTCTTGCCCGACCCCGACACACCCATGACCACGATCAGCTGCGACACGACCGGCTCCCTTCAGCGTGCCGCAGAGCGTGACTCAAAAACCTGACTTTTACAACAGAAAGCTTTAAATAACCTGTTCTTTATCGTTCAGGCGGGCTCCGAGCGGCCAATCGTGAGAGGATTCGGCCTTGTGGGAACCGCTGAGCAGACCAAACCGGGCCTGCACCAGACAGTCCTGGACGACCTCGGCCGCCGGATCGCCTCGGGTGCGCTGCCGTCCGGCGAGGTGCTGCGCATCGACGAACTGGCCGAGTCGCACGGCGTGTCCCGGCCGGTGATCCGCGAGGTGGTGCGGGTGCTGCAGTCCATGGGCGTGCTCGTCACACGGCGCCGCGTCGGCGTGACCGTGGCCGACCAGAAGGCCTGGAACGTGTTCGACCCGCGGATCATCCGCTGGCGGCTCAACGGCGAAGGCCGCGCCGCACAGCTGGACTCGTTGAGCGAACTGCGCGGCGGCGTCGAACCGATCGCGGCGAAGCTGGCCGCCCAGCGCGCCACCCCGGCCCAGTGCGGGGATCTGACCAAGGCCGTGATGGACATGGCGGTGCACGGCAAGTCCGGCGACCTGGAGGCCTACCTCCAGGCGGACCTGCTGTTCCACCGCACCCTGCTGGCCGCCTCCGGCAACGAGATGCTGGGAGCGCTCACCGACGTCGTGTCCGAGGTGCTGATAGGCCGCACCCACCACGGCCTCATGCCGCCCGAGCCCAACCCGGCCGCCATCCGCCTGCACGCCGATGTCGCCCAGGCCGTGCAGTCCGGCGATCCGGTCGCGGCCGAGCAGGCGATGCGGGAGATCATCGTCGAGGCGTCCCAGGCGCTGCGGGACGACCAGCGCTGACCCGCGCGGCGCGTTCGGACAGTGCGGCGAACGCGTCCACCAGAGCGGGCGGTTCGATCACCTCGATCTCGGCGTCGAACCGTGCCAGTTTCGCGGCGAGTGAGGCCCACGACCACGAACCGGTCAGCAGTCTGGTCCGATGTGGACCGACCTCCTCCGCGGTGTCGTCGCCCACGAACGGGGCCACGTCCTTGAGCGGCAGGTCGAGGATCACCTCCGCGCGGCAGGGCCAGGTGTTGGTGTGCTCGGAGCCTTTGAACCGAGCGGCCAGGAACGCCGCGACGTCGCCGCCGGGTACTTGCCTTGGTGTGAAACGTGGTCCGTTGGGGATGCGGAGCGTCATCCGGTCGGCGCGGTAGGTCCGCCAGTCCTCGCGTTCCGGACTCCACCCGACGAGGTACCAGCGGCCCGCCCGGACCACGAGGTGGTGCGGCTGCACCCGGCGGGGCGGACCGTCGTCCTCGCGTCCGGGGGAACGGTAGTCGAACCGCAGCTCTTCGCAGGCGCGGATGGCCGTGCTGAGTGCGAGCAACAGGTCGGTGTCCACTTGGGACTTGTGATCGGTGGGCTCGATCTCCAGCGCGTCGATCCGATGCCGCAGCCGGGACGGCAGGACCTGGCGCACGGTGGCCAGCGCCCGTGCTGCGGCTTCTTCGATGCCCGCCCCGGTGCCGACGGCGATCCTCAGCGCCACGGCCAGCGCGACCGCCTGGTCCTCGTCGAACAACAGCGGCGGCACCTGGCTGCTGGCTTCGAGCCGATACCCGCCGTCGGGTCCCTTGACCGCGTGGACGAGGTAACCGAGCTCGCGCAGCCGGTCGACATCGCGGCGCACCGTGCGTTCGCTGACGCCGAGCCGTTGAGCCAGCAGCAGACCCGGCCAGTCACGGCGGACCTGCAGCAGCGACAGCAACGACAGCAGGCGGCTCGAGGTGGTGGTCGACGTGGCGATCGGCATGTTTTCAGCCTGACACAAGTAGCGGACGTTCCCTGTCCGCTACTGCTGACAAAGTCCCTCTCATGTCACTCAACGCAGTTCCCCACCTGAACTTCCGCGGCCAGGCCCGGGAGGCCCTGGAGTTCTACCGGTCGGTCTTCGGCGGTCAGCTCACCGTCATCACCTACGGCGACTTCGGCATGCCCGCCGAGGTGCCCGGCGCCCAGAACGTCGTGTTCGGCGAGGTCGTCGCCGACAACGGCTTCCGCGTGATGGCCTACGACGTGCCCGGAGCGGAAGCACCCGTCCGTGAGTCCACCACCCGCCGCGAGAACGGCACCACGATCACCGAGGAGCCGTTCTTCCTGTCCGCGCGCGGCGAGAGCGTCGACGAGGTCGCCCCGATCTGGGACGGCCTCGCCGACGGCGCGACGGTGATCGAGAAGTTCGGTCCGGCGCAGTGGGCCCCGGCGTTCGGGATGCTGGCCGACCGGTTCGGCGTGACCTGGATCGTCGACGTCACCAGCTAGACGAGCGAGGGTTCGACGGCCGGCTCCGCAGCCGGCCGTTCGGCCCGGACCGAGGCGATGCCGCCGAGAATCAGCACGCCGCCGAACAGCTGCAACGGTGAGAGCTCCTCGCCCAGCAGCAGCCACGCGAACAGCGACGCGGAGACGACCTCCAGCAGCGCGATGAACGACGCCAGCCGCGACCCGAGGATCCCGGAGGCGGTGATGCCGGTCGCGTAAGCCACCGCCGTGCCAGCGACCGCGACGACGAGCAACGGCACCCACCAGGCCGTGGTGGCGTCGCCGTCGAACAGCGACACGTCGCCGAACGTCGCGGTGAACGGCAGCAATCCCGTCAAGCCGATGACCGCCAGGATCGGCGCGGCCAGCAGCATTCCCGCGCCGGCGAGCGCGACCGGCGGCAGACCGTTGTTGGGGCGCGCGGCGATCACGAAGTACACGGCGCACCCGATGGCGGCACCGAACGCGGCGATCAGGCCTAGCGGGTCCACGGACTGGATCGCGCCCGGCCCGATCACGAGCACGAGACCGCCGACCGCGAGCACCGAGCCGATCAGCACGACGGCCGCGGGCGTCCGCCTGCTGACCGCCCAGGTGAACCCGACCAGCAACAGCGGTGCGAGGAACTCGATGAGCAGCGCGGTCGCCACCGGGATCCGTGCGATGGCGGCGAAGTAGAGGACCTGCGTGACCGCCACCCCGACCACGCCCATGCTCAGCACGGGCCACCGGGCCTGCCAGAGCACGTCCCACCGGCCGCGCAGGGAATAGACCACGAACGGCAGGAGCACGAGCCCGGCCAACAACGCTCTGGCCGTGACGGCGGCAGCAGGCGACCAACCGGCCTCCAGCAGCGGTTTGACGAACGCCCCGGACGTGCCGAACGAGATGAACGAGACCGCCGCCGCAACCAGTCCGGCCGACTTCGACGAAGTCCTCATCCTTGCCTCCCAGCCTGGTGCCATGTCATGGCCTAACCTTGTGGACAACCCTGACGCTAGGCCGGTCCAGGTAAGGAGTCAACTTGCATTTTGCCCCTGACACGGAGGAGGTGCTCGGCTTCGTCGTGGCCCTGTGCAACACCGACCCCTCGGCGTCACGCAGCGGTGCCGACGAGCTGGCCACGGTCGACCAGCTCGACGCCCTGCTCGTGGAACACGGCTACACCGGACGCGTGGACCACGACGAGGCCGAACTGCGCGACGTCCACCGCACGCGCACGCTGCTGCGACACGTGTGGACCCTCAGCCGCGACGACGCCGTCGACGCCGTGAACAAGATGCTGCGCGACGCCAAGGCCCTCCCGCACCTCGTCCGGCACGACAAGCAGGACTGGCACATGCACGCCACCGAACCCGACGCGCCGCTCGCCGAACGAATGCGGGTCGAAGCCGCGCTCGCGCTCATCGACGTGATCCGGATGGACGAGATGGACCGCCTGCGGATCTGCGCGGCCGACGACTGCGACGGCCTGCTCCTGGACCTGTCGCGCAACGGGCTCAAGCGGTTCTGCAGCGTGCGGTGCGGCAACCGGATGAACATGATCGCGTTCCGGGAACGGCAGGGGCGCTAGGCGGGGAAGCTCGGTTCCGGTGCGCGGACGGAGGCGGCCCTTGCTGAGGAAGACCCGTGTGGCGGCGCTGGCACTTGTGCTCGCATCGCCCGCCGCCGTAACCGCGTGCGGTGGTTGCGGCTACCACCTGAGCGTCGAGCCCGTGACGGCTCGGGGCCCCGACCTCAGTCTGAGCGCCCGGCTGACCGGGGACGGCCCGGTCGAGGGCGTGAAGATCGAGTTCTCGGCGCTCGGACCCGGTGGCGTCGTTCTCGGCATGGTCCCCACGGGTTCCGACGGCGTGGCGAAGCTGGAGTCCCGCAACGCGATCGGCCCGGACTCGGTCAACGGACGTGCCGTGTCCGGATGGACCGAGTACCGGGCGAAGGTCTGGTACCTGCAGGACAACGCCGACGCGGTGTGCAGCGAACCCGCTACGGCCTCGTTCCGCCACGAGTCCTGACGATCGGGCCGCGCAACGCTTTCCGTGCTCCGGCACCGTCAGGTCGACCAGATAGTCCCGATCGCCGGCATCGGTGGCGCGGGGGAGACCGGCGTTCCGGCCTCCCCGCGGTCAGGTGATGATCACGCTGCCTGGGGCACCAGCGCGGGCTTCGGCTGCGCGATGAGCAGGCCGAGCGCTCCCAGCGCGATCAGTGCGGCGATCGGCGGCAACGCGAGCAGTCCGACGTTGCTCACCACCAGGCCGCCGAACACACCCGACAGCCCCACGCCGAGGTAGATCGCGGAAGCGTTGACGGACAACAGGAGTCCGCTCGACTCGCCGGGCGCGAGCTCGATCAGCCAGTTCTGGATCGGCGGGTTCACCGACCACGTGAACAGGCCCCACACGAACAGCACGAGGCCCGCGGTGGCCGCCGTCGTCGCGGTGAACGGCAGCGTCGCCAGCACCGCGATGAACACGGTGAAGATCACGAGCAGCGGCAGGCGGCTGCCCCAGCGGTCGGTGATGCGGCCGGCGACCGAGTTGCCGATCGCACCGCCCACGCCGTAGACGAGCAGCAGCACGCTGATCGTCCAGCCGTGCACGTTCGCGAGCGAGGTCAGGATCGGCGCGATGTAGGTGAACACGCTGAACGCCGAGAGGCACGCCAGCACCGTCATGCCGAGCACCAGCAGTACGCGGCGGTCGCGGGCGGCGGCGAACCGTTCGCGCAGGCCGGCGAACGGCGGTGCGGCCACCCTGGGCACGCCGAGGTGGATCGCCAGGGCGCCGAGCAGCGAGATGACCGCGACGGAGGCGAACACGCCCTGGTAGCCGAGTTGCTCGCCGATGACGTTGCCCAGCGGCACGCCGAGGATCAGGGCGAAGGTGAGGCCGCCGAACACCGTCGCGACCGCGCGGCCGCGGTGGTCCGGCGGGGCGAGCACGGTGGCGACCGCGGTGGCCACGGGGGTGAACGCCGCGGCGCCGAGGGCGCTGATCACGCGGGCGCCGAGCAGCAGTTCGAACGTCGGCGCGACGGCGGCCAGCGCGTTGCCCAGGGCGCTGGTCGCCAGTGCCGCGATGAGGAGTTTTCGGCGTTCCCACCGGCCCGTGAGCACGGCCAGGACAGGGGAGGTGAGCGCATAGGCGATCGCGAACGCGGTGACGAGCTGGCCCGCGGCGGCAGGGGAGACGTGCAGCTCGCGACTGACGGCGGGCAGGACGCCGGTGACGATGTAGCCGCTCGTGCCGACGGCGAACGCGCCGGCGGCGAGCAGGTGGATGCGTGACAAGGTGACCCCTCCAACGACTAGTACGAGAGTCACCGTACTACGAGAGTCGTCGAACTACGATAGATCTCGTACTATGGGAACCATGAGCGACGACCTGGCGCACCCCGAGCGCGCCGAGATCCGCATCGAGGCGGTGCTGCACGCGCTCGCCGACCCGGTGCGGCTGCACCTGGTCAGGGAGATGGAGCGGATCGGGACCGGGGTGGCCTGCGGCGCGATCGAGCTGCCGGTGACCAAGTCGACCCGCACCCATCACCTGCGGACGCTGCGCGAGGCCGGGGTGATCCGGGTGCGCAAGGAGGGCACCTCCCGCATCGGGACGGTACGGAGGGACGACCTCGACGCGCGGTATCCGGGACTGCTCACCGCGATCTTGTCCGCCGAGAACTGAGGGCTGTGCCGCATCGCACGAGTTCGCCCTCCGGTCAGCCGCTACCAGGTCACCGGGAGCCGGTACAGGCCGTAGATGTTCGCGTCGTCCTTGAACGGCAGCTCGTCGACGTCCATCGCCAGCTCCAGCGTGGGAACGCGGCGGAACAGCGTGTCGAACACGATCTGCAGCTCCATCCGGGCCAGGTTCTGGCCCAGGCACTGGTGCGGCCCGAAACCGAACGCGACGTGGTGGCGCGCGCTGCGCCCGATGTCGAGCTCGTCCGGGTTCGCGAACGCCCGCGGGTCCCGGTTGGCCGAATAACCGAGCGCCAGCACTCCTTCGCCGGCGCGGATCAGCTGCCCACCGACCTCGACGTCCTCGACGCACAGCCGGGCCGTCGCCATGTCGACGATCGTGAAGTACCGCAGCATCTCCTCGACCGCGTTGAGCGTGGTGCCCGGATCGGCCCTGATCAACGCGAGCTGCTCCGGGTTGCGCAGGAACGCCACGGTCGACAGCGAGATCATGTTCGCCGTCGTCTCGTGGCCGGCCACGAGCAGCAGGAGGCCCATGCTGGCCAGTGCCGTCCGCCGGTAGGTGCCGTTCGCGCGCAGCTTGACGATCTGCCGCCCGAGCAGGTCGTCCGGCGGGTTCTGTTCCTTCGCCTCGACGAGGTCGGCCAGGTAGCCCTGGATGGCCCTCATGGCCACCCAACGCTGCTCGGGCGGCGTCGACTGCTTGAACACCTTCACCGTGTGCTCTTGGAAGAACTCATGATCGGCGTAGGGCACACCCAGCATCTCGCAGATCACCAGTGACGGGACCGGCAGCGCCAGCGCCTCCACCAGGTCGCCCGGGTTCGGCCCGGCCAGCAGCGCGTCGATCCGCCCGTCGACGATCTCCTGGATCCGCGGCCGCAGCGCCTCCAACCGGCGCACCGTGAACTCGCCGAGCACGGCCTTGCGCGCCGGCCCGTGCTCGGGCGCGTCCATCATGATCAGACTGCGTTCCTCGTCCGGCCGCCGGGACGCCACCTCGCCCTCGACCAGTGGCGGGAAGTCCGGATGCTGCCGGTCGGCGCTGAACCGCCGGTCGTTCAACACCGTTCGCGCGTCTTCGTGACGGGTGACCACCCAGGCCCACCTGCCGTCGGGCAGGCGAACCCGCGAGACCGGCTCTTCTTCGCGGATCTCCTCGTACGCCGGCGGCGGCGCGAACGGGCACGTACGGGCCATGGGGAACTCGTGCTTCTCGGCGGTGGTCATGACTTCTCCTCCTGCGACGTCACGGATAGGCCGAAGTGCGGTTCCGCCGCTTCCAGTCGTGGTACCGAGATGCCCAACCGCCGTGCTTCGGCCAGGACGTCCCGGCAGACCTCGCGTGGTTCCTCAGCGTCGGGGTCGGAGTGCGACGCAAAGCTCGCGCGCAACGGCGGCACACGAGTAGTCGCCCAGGCGAACGCGCGGGCTGTCAGCCAGGTGGGCGCCCGGAACAGCAGCGCGCCCCGTTGACGTCTCAGGTCGAGGCCCCGCGCCTCGAGGAGTGGCAGCAACTCGCGGCCGGTCAGCATCGCCTCGCGGAAGTCGCTCGTCGACCCGGCCAGTTCGGACAGCGAGCCCAGCCGCACGCCCTGCGAGAACAGGCCGGCATCCGACACGAAGTGGACCCATAGCCAGCCGCGGAAGTCGGGCTGCTCCTGGGGTCGGAGCCCGGCCTCGCGAAACGCCTGGCGCCCAGCCAACTCCCGGTCGGTCGGAGGCCGGCCGAGGGTGCCGAAGACGACCGACCGCAGCAGCAGCCCCCCGCGGAGCACGCCGTCCGTGCCGAAACCGCCACCGGCCTGCGGAAAGCCCCAGGCGACCTGGTCGACGGGGAGTGCACCGATCGCGGCCAGCGGCTCGGTCCAGATGTTGCCGAAGACCAGGACCGTGGCCTTGCCGATCCGCGGGGTCAGGAAGGCCGTCGCCTCCGCGAGGCGGTGGTGGGGCACGCTGAGCACGATCAGGTCGAAGTCGTGGTCCGGCTCCAGCGCCTCGCGGTAGCGCACCGGCCACTTCTCGACGACGCGCTGCCCCCACACCCCGCGCCGCGTGTCGAACAGGTCGAGGTCGATCGCTTCCCCGTAGGTCGCCGCGCGGCCAGGGCGGACGTAGAACTCGACGTCGTGTCCCGCCTGGTGCAGGGCCCAGCCGTAGATGGTGGCGATCACGCCTCTGCCGAACATCAGGATCTTCACGCTGCACCTCGTGGGATAGGATCGCGATCTGGAGGTGATCTCCACTTTCGAAAATATGGAGGTCATCTCCATTTGTCAACGCGAGGGAGCGCATGAACGCCGACAAGCCGCTGCGGGCCGACGCCCGGCGCAAGCGCGAGGCCCTGCTCGCCACGGCCCGGGAGGTCTTCGACGCCGGAAGCTTCTTCGACCTGCGCTTCGACGACTTCGCCCGCCTGGCCGGCGTGGGCACCGGCACGCTGTACCGCCACTTCCCGACCCGGGAGGCACTGGCCGAGGCGGTCTACCACGGAGAAGTCGCCACGCTGTGCGACCGCGCCCGTCAACTGCAGGCCACGCTGCCCGCAGCGGAGGCTTTGGCGACCTTCCTGCGCGGCATGGTCGACCACATCGATGCCCACCAGGGCCTGGCCCGGACGCTGGCCACGTTGTGGGCCGATCGCTCGGGTGCCCTCGCCGAGGGCAGCCGGGCGCTGGAGCAGGCCGTCACCGACCTGGTGGCCGCCGCCGTGCGGGACGGCGCCGTTCGCGACGACGTGGACGCCGGTGCCGTGATGATGGCGCTGCACGGCATCAGCGCGGCCCATGACCGTCCCGGCTGGCGGGCCGAGGCCGACGATGTCGTCACCCTCCTGCTGGACGGGCTGCGCCGCCCGCTGTGACAACAGTGGTGCTGGTGGGACTGTTGACCACGATCTTGTCCGTCCAGAACTGAAGGTCACCCCGAGTTCGTCCTGCGATCACCAGGACAGCGCCGGACGTTCTTCGGCGGCGAGTGACATCTGAACCCTTGTGCCGCTGCCGAGGGAGTCAGCCATGTCCGGGGTCAACCGCCGCCAGTTCCTGAGGCTCAGTGCCGCGACCACAGCGCTGACCGCGTTGTCGGGGAGCATCGCGCGGGCCGCCGAGATCGCGCCCGCCACGAGGACCGGCACCGTGCGGGACGTCGAGCACGTCGTGGTGCTCATGCAGGAGAACCGGTCGTTCGACCACTACTTCGGCTCGTTGCGCGGCGTGCGCGGGTTCGGGGATCCGCGGCCGGTGACGCTGCCCAGCGGCAAGGACGTGTGGCACCAGTCGAACGGCGTGAAGGACGTGCTGCCGTTCCACCCGGCGGCCGACGACATGGGCATGCAGTTCCTGCAGGACCTCAACCACGACTGGAACGGCGGCCACCTCGCGTTCAACGGCGGCCGCTACGACAAGTGGGTGCCCGCGAAGACGGCGACCACCATGGCGTACCTGAACCGGCGGGACATCCCGTTCCACTACGCGCTCGCCGACGCGTTCACCATCTGCGACGCCTACTACTGCTCGTTCATCGGCGCGACCGACCCGAACCGCTACTACATGTGGACCGGGTACACGGGCAACGACGGCACGGGCGGCGGGCCGGTGCTCGGCAACGACGAGAAGGGCTACGGCTGGCGCACCTACCCCGAGCGGCTGGAGCAGGCCGGTGTCTCGTGGAAGATCTACCAGGACGTCGGTGACGGGCTCGACGCCCAGGGCGGCTGGGGCTGGATCGAGGACGCCTACCGCGGCAACTACGGCGACAACTCGTTGCTGTACTTCAACAACTACCGCAACGCCAAGCCGGGCGACGCGCTGTACGAGAAGGCGCGCACCGGCACGAACATCAAGGCGGGCGGCACGCTGTTCGACGTGCTCGCAAACGACGTCAAGACCAACCGTCTGCCGCAGGTGTCGTGGATCGCGGCGCCCGAGGCGTACACCGAGCACCCGAACTGGCCGGCGAACTACGGCGCCTGGTACATCGCGAAGGTCCTCGACGCGTTGACGTCCAACCCGGCGGTGTGGGCCAAGACCGCGCTGTTCATCACCTACGACGAGAACGACGGCTTCTTCGACCACGTCGTGCCGCCGTACCCGCCGTCGTCGGCCGCGCAGGGACTGTCCACAACGGACGTTCAGGCCGAGCTGTACCCCGGCGGCCTCGGGTACGTGCCGGGACCGTACGGGCTGGGGCAGCGCGTGCCGATGCTCGTGGTCTCGCCGTGGAGCACCGGCGGCTACACGTGCTCGGAGGTGTTCGACCACACGTCGATCATCCGGTTCCTGGAGACGCGGTTCGGCGTGCACGAGCCGAACATCTCGCCGTGGCGGCGCGCGATCTGCGGCGACCTGACATCGGCGTTCGACTTCACGGCGCGCAACACCACGGCCGCGAAGCTGCCCGACACCACCGGTTACGCGCCGCCGGACCGCGTCCGGCACCCCGACTACGTGCCGGTACCGCCCGCCAGCCCGTCGATGCCCGCGCAGGAGTGCGGATCACGCCGCACCAGGCCGCTGCCGTACGTGCCGTTCGTCGACTCGGCGGTGAACGGCGGCAAGATCACGCTCACCTTCGCCGCCGGTGCCAAGGCGGGTGCGCAGTTCTACATCACGTCGCAGAACCGCGCCGACGGCCCATGGACCTACACGACCGCGGCGGGCAAGCAGCTCTCGGACACCTGGAACACGGTGTACTCGGCAGGTGCGTACGACCTGACCGTCCACGGCCCCAACGGTTTCCTGCGCGGGTTCCGGGGAAGCGCCGCCGCCGCGGAGGTGACCGCGCGGCACGAGATCCGCAACCTGGTGCTGCGGTTCACCAACGCGGCCACCTCGACCCGGCACCTCAAGGTCACGAACGCTTACGGCGGCTCGTTCACCGTGACGGTGCAGCCGGGCAGGACCGTCACGCGCACGGTCGACCTGACGGCCTCCAAGCGCTGGTACGACGTGACGGTCGTGTCCACGGAGGACAGCGGCTACCGGCGGCGCTTCGCCGGCCACGTCGAGACCGGCGCTCCCGGCGTCAGCGACCCGGCGATCCGGACGGTGTGACCGGACTGGCCTCTTGGGACGAGCTGCGGGAGAACCGCAGCTCGTCGTCCTCGACGGGCAGGCGGCGCAACAGCTTCACGTCGCTGAAGTAGCTCATCGACGTGAGCCACGGCGCTCGCCCGCCCTGGCGCGGCAACCCGTCCAGGGCGCGCTTGATGTAGCCCGCGCCGAAGTCCAGGAACGGGCGGGTGGGCGCGTCCGGATCGGCCACGACGGGCCGGGCGGTGTCGTGGCCGTGCGCGTCCATGTGCGCGAGCAGCCGGCAGAAGTGCTCGCACAGCAGGCCGACCTTGAGCGTCCACGACGAGTTCGTGTACCCGATGGCATAGGCGAAGTTCGGCACGCCGGACAGCATCATCCCCTTGTACGCCAACGTTTCCGGGAGGTTCACCGGTTCCCCGTCGACGGTCAGGGTCATCCCGCCGAACGCCTGGACGTTGAGCCCGGTCGCGGTGACGATGATGTCGGCCTCCAGCTCGCGGCCGGACTCCAGCAGCACGCCGGTCTCGGTGAACGTGGTGATCCGGTCGGTCACGACGGAGGCCTGGCCGCGGCTGATGGCTTTGAACAGGTCGCCGTCCGGGACCACGCACAGCCTTTGGTCCCAAGGGTTGTACGGCGGGTTGAAGTGCTCGTCGACCGGATAGCCCTCGGGCAGCAGCTTGGCGTTGAACCGCCGGATCAGCCGGCGTGCCGCCTTCGGGAACCGCTGGGAGAACCGCCAGGTCAGTTGCTGCTGCACGATGTTCTTGCGGCGCGTCAGAGCGAACGCGCGCTCCTCGCTGAACACCTTGCGCAAGAGATTGCGGACCGGGTCCTGCGACGGCAACGGCAGGACGTAGGTCGGGGTGCGTTGGAGCATGGTCACGTGGCCTGCGGCCGGGGCCATGGCGGGCACGATCGTCACCGCCGTCGCGCCGCTGCCGATCACGAGCACCCGCTTGCCCGCGTAGTCGAGGTCCTCCGGCCAGTGCTGCGGGTGCACGAGCTGCCCGCGGAAGCGTTCCCTGCCCTCGAAGTGCGGCGTGAACCCCTCGTCGTAGTTGTAGTAGCCGCCCGCGCAGAACAGCCACGAGCACGTCAGCGTCTCGCGTTCGCCGTTCTTCTCGACCTCGACCGTCCAGTGCGCGTCCGACGACGACCACTCGGCGGCGATCACCTTGGTGTGGAACCGGACGGCCTTGTCGATGCCGTGTTCGTGCGCCGTCTCGTGCAGGTAGGCGAGGATCTTGTCCGCCCCGGCGATCGAGTCCTCGTCGCGCCACGGCTTGAACTCGTAGCCGAACGTGTGCAGGTCCGAGTCCGACCGGATGCCGGGGTAGCGGAACAGGTCCCAGGTGCCCCCGATCGCCCCGCGCGCCTCCAGGATCGCGTAGGACTTCCGCGGGTGCTCGCGCTGCAGGTAGTACGCGGCGCCGAGGCCGGAGATCCCAGCGCCGACGATGAGGACGTCGAGGTCAGCCATGTCTTCATACTGGCGGGAGTGACGCCGGTCACGAAAGCACGAAGTGCACCTGTTCAGGCTGTCTGTGGTGCACTGTGCACCATGTCGTGGGAGCGTCCGTCGCGGCGCGTGCGCGAACTGATCCGGCGGGGCGCGGAGATCGCGCTCGACCCGCCCGCCGAGTGGCTGGCCGAGCTGGACGCGGCGACGCTCGCGGGGGAGAACCGGCGGCAGGTCGCCGAGGATCCCGTGCTCGCCGCCGCGCTGCGGCGCACGAACCGGTCGAACCTGCTGGGCTGGGCGTCGGCCAACGTCCGGGCGCCCGGCGAGCGCGTGCCGGCCGACCTGGGCGAGGCACCGCTGGCGTTCGCGCGCGACCTGATCCGCCGCGGGCTCGACGAGTCGGCGCTCGACGCGTACCGGTCCGGGCAGGGCGTCGCGCTGCGGTTGTGGATGCGGATCGTGTTCTCGCTGACGTCCGATCCCGACGAGCTGCGCGAGCTGACCGACGTGTCGTGCCGGTCGATCGCGGCGTTCGTCGACGACACCGTGGCCGCGGTCTCGGCGCAGATGACCCGCGAGCGCGAGCAGCTCACGCGTGGCACGCACGCCGAACGCCTGGAGACGGTGACGCTGCTGCTCGACGGCGCGCCGATCACCGCGTCCCGCGCGGAGCACCGCCTCGGCTATCGACTCTCCGGCGGCCACACGGCGGCGATCGTGTGGAGCGACGCCGCGCTGGGCGACCTCGACCGCGTGGCGGACGTGCTCGCGGCGGCGGCCGGGGACCCGCGTCCGCTGACCGTGCTGGCCAGCGCCGCCACCCGGTGGGTGTGGGTGCACGGTTCGCCCGACGAGGCCGATCTGCGCGCCGGCGTCGCGCGGTTCCCCGCCGTGCGCGTGGCGCTGGGGTCGAGCGGTATTGACGCGGACGGCTTCCGGCGCAGTCACCTCGACGCGCTCACGGTTCAGCGCATGCTCGCCAGGCTGGCGTCACCGCAGCAGCTCGCGACCCACGAGGAGGTCGAGCTGGTGGCGTTGCTCACCACGGATGCCGAGCGCGCGGACCGGTTCGTCAAGCGCATCCTCGGCCCGCTCGCGACGGCCGACCCCGAGGTGATCGAGGCCGTGCGGGCGTTCATCGCTGCTCAGTGCAACGCGACGACGGCGGCAGCGCGGCTCTACACACACCGCAACACGCTGCTACGTCGCCTGGCTCGCGCGTCGAAGCTGCTGCCACGGCCGTTGGAGCAGAACCTCGTGCATGTCGGTGTCGCCCTGGAGGTACACCGATGGCGAGCGCAGTGAGGCCGGTGACCCCGTTGAGGTAAGGTTGACAGGTCAACTACTCAATGGAAGTGGACGCCCGGTATGAAGAAGATCGGTTTTCTGTCCTTCGGGCACTGGTCGGACAGCCCGCACTCGCAGACGCGGTCCGCGGCGGACACGCTGCTGCAGTCGATCGACCTGGCCGTCGCCGCCGAGGAGCTGGGGGCGGACGGCGCCTACTTCCGCGTGCACCACTTCGCCCAGCAGCTCGCGTCGCCGTTCCCGCTGCTCTCGGCGATCGGCGCGCGGACCTCGCGCATCGAGATCGGCACCGGCGTGATCGACATGCGGTACGAGAACCCGCTGTACATGGTCGAGGACGCCGGTGCCACCGACCTCATCGCCGGCGGCAGGCTGCAGCTCGGCATCTCGCGGGGATCGCCCGAGCAGGTCGTCGACGGCTGGAAGCACTTCGGCTACCAGCCCGCCGAGGGTGAGACCGAGGCCGACATGGCCCGCCGGCACACCGAGGTGTTCCTGAAGCTGCTGGAGGGCGAGGGTTTCGCCCGGCCCAACCCGCGGCCGATGTTCCCGAACCCGCCCGGCCTGCTGCGCCTCGAACCGCACGCGCCGGGGCTGCGCGACCGGATCTGGTGGGGCGCTGGGTCCAACGGCACCGCCGCCTGGGCCGCCGAGCAGGGCATGAACCTGATGAGCTCGACCCTGAAGTTCGACGAGGGCGGCGCGCCGTTCCACGTCCAGCAGGCCGAACAGATCCGCGCGTTCCGCAAGGCCTGGACGGAGGCCGGGTGGCAGCGCGAGCCGCGTGTCTCGGTGTCGCGCAGCATCTTCGCCATCACCACGGACCTCGACGACGCGTACTTCGGCGGTGACGGTGAGAGCAAGGACCAGGTGGGCTTCATCGACGGTCCCCAGCAGGCGATCTTCGGCCGTTCCTACGCCGCCGAACCCGACGTGCTGGTCAAGCAGCTGGCCGAGGACGAGGCGATCGCCGAGGCCGACACCGTGCTGCTGACCGTGCCCAACCAGCTCGGCGTCGACTACAACGTGCACGTCCTGGACAACATCCTCACGCACGTCGCACCGGCCCTCGGCTGGCGCTGACCTGCTCAGACGCCCGGAACGGGGTTCGCGCGCGTCCAGTCGTCGACGTGGAAGGGCTTCACGCCCGGCGTGACGGTCGAGGCGTGCGCGACCACCTCGGCCGGCAGCTTTCCGTCGGTCAGGTCGAGCCGGCTGCGGTAGTCCGCTTCGAACGCCGCCGCGACCTGGCCGGCGGTCAACGCGGGCCCATAGTCAGCCAGGCCCGCGACGGAGCTCTGCCGCAGGTCGTAGCCGAGCGCCTCCGACACGTCCGTGATCACCGCGCGCACCCGGTCCGAGATCACGACCTGCACGACCGTGCTGAACAGGGATCCGGTGGCGGTGACGCGTTGCGCCGAGCCGATGACCTTGACGGTGCCCGCGACGTTGACGCTGTACTCGCCGGGGCAGTACTCGCCGTCCACCTCGCCGACGCGGGCGTCGATGTCACCGAGCCCGCGCAGCACCTTCACGTGGCTCTCGGCGTTGGCGGCGAAGGTCGCGCTGCCCGCGTGCCGGATGCCGGTGGTGCGGTCGAGGTGGTCGATCACGACGGCGCCGCTGTCGTAGGCGACCATCCGCCCGCCCGGCGACCGGACCACCGTCTCGAACCCTGCCGCGCGGGCGATCTCGGTGGCGGCGGCGATGCCCGGTGAGCGGAGGTCACGTCCGCTGAAGGCGACCGTGGGAGCGTGCGGCACGTAGATGTGGACGAGCTCCGACCACGTCGTTTCGGGTGCGCGCAGCAGCAGTGCCGGGATGACCAGGTCGGTGACCGCGTTCGCAGTGCTTCCGGACACCAGCAGCCGGTCGAGGTTCTTCACGCCGGTGATTCTCTCTTGTAACCGCGGCTGTCGACATCTCGTTGCACAACGCGCACATTCCGCTCGAGGGCCGGGGACATCACCCCGGCAGTGTCACAGGCATGGCTTTGTGGACGCCGATCCTGGCTGTGCTCGTCCTCGCGACGGCGGCATGCGCGCCGCAACCTGCGCCGGGCGGAGCTCCGTCCACGTCGAACCGCGTCTCGGGGGACGGCAGCATCCCGGACAACGAGAGCATCTCGTTGAACGACAACGCACACGCCGCCATCGCGAACCTCGACCCCGCGCTGCTGGCGGCGGTGCGCGAGGCCGCCGTGGAAGCTCAGGCGCGCGGGGTGGAGCTGAGGGTGACGTCGGGCTGGCGCAGCGCGGAGTTCCAGCAGCGCCTGTTCGACGAGGCCGTCACCCGGTACCGCAGCGAGCAGGAGGCCCGGCGGTGGGTGCAGCCGCCGGACAAGTCCAAGCACGTCACGGGGAAGGCCATCGACATCGGCCCGACCAACGCCGACGACTGGCTCATCCAGCACGGCGCGGACTACGGGTTGTGCCAGGCGTATGCGAACGAGATGTGGCACTTCGAGCTGCTGACGACCCGCGGTGGCCAGTGCCCGCAGCCGATCGGCGACTCGACCGGCTGACCGGCTCGCCGACGGTCCCAGTTGGACAGGTCCGCTGCCCAGGCGGCATAGCCTGGGCAGCGTGTTGATCGGCGTGAACGTCCCGAACTTCGGCCCCGGCACCACCCCGTCCGTGTTGCGCGACTGGGCGCGGACGGTGGAGAGCCTGGGGTTCGACCTGCTCATGATGTCGGACCACGTGGTCGTGACGCCCGACGTGGCCGAGCAGTACCCGGCGCCGTTCTACGAGCCGTTCACCACGCTGTCGTGGCTCGCCGGGGTGACCGAGCGGATCACGCTCGGCACGACCGTGCTGATCGCGGCGTACCGGCATCCGTTGCTGGTGGCGCGGATGGCGGCGAACCTGGCCGACCTGAGCGGCGGGCGGTTCGTGCTCGGCGTCGGGGTGGGCTGGGCGCGCCAGGAGTTCGAGGCGCTCGGGGTTCCGTTCCAGCGCAGGGGAAAGCTGACCGACGAGCTGGTCACGACCCTGCGGGCGGCGTGGCAGGACGAGGGTTACCGCGCGGGGCGTGTCCCGATCTGGGTGGGCGGGCACAGCGACGGTGCGCTGCGTCGCGTGGTCCGGCTCGGTGACGCCTGGCACCCGTTGCGGCAGACGCCGGCGGGATGGCGCGAGTCGCTCGAGCGGCTCAAAGCCCTGGCCGCCGAGGAGAACCTGCCGCTGCCGGAGCTGGCGCCGCGCATCATGCTGAGGCTGACGGACCTGCCGGTGGACGACCGGCGACTGGGCGAGGGCACGATTGAGCAGGTCGTCGCGGACCTGCGGCAACTGAGGGCCGACGGCGCGCACGCCGTCGTCCTGGACCCGTTCATCGGCGATCCGCAGGAGACGCGGCATCCGGAGGTCGCCTGGCAGGCACTGGCCGCGGTGCGGAAGGAGTTCGGGTGAACGAGGCACATCTGCGCCGAGCGATCGCGCTGGCGGCCGAGGCACGGGAGGGCGGGAACCCGCCGTTCGGGTCGCTGCTGGTCGGACCGGACGGGTCCGTGCTCGCCGAGGAGCGCAACTCCAGCCTGACCGACAACGACATCACCGCCCACCCCGAGCTCAAGCTGGCGCGCTGGGCCGCCCAGCAGCTCGACGCGGACACCGCCGCCGGCACCACGATGTACACGAGCTGCGAGCCGTGCGGAATGTGCGCGGGAGCGCTGGCGCGGTCGGGGATCGGGCACGTGGTGTTCGCGCTGGCGGGCAGCCAGCTCAACGAGCTGAAGACCTCCGGCGGGTTCACCGACGTGCCGACCGATGGGCCGTACCTGTACGACGAGGCGAAGGTGCCGGTCGAGGGCTACTACCCCTAGTAGACCGTCGCTTCTAACCTTTGGGGTATAGGTGGCGGAGTCGGGTGCGGGCGTCGTGGGTGGTGAATTGCCAGTCGACTCCGCGCTGGTT
>NZ_JBEXVQ010000046.1:0-78813 GCF_040629405.1 Lentzea sp. NPDC005914
GACCCGCTACGCCAAGCGCGTCGCCTACTACCAGGCCGAACTCACCATCGCCGCCATCGTGCTCTGGCTCCGATGACTTACAGGACACGCACTAGACCGTGCCGCCCTCCAGCACCGGCTTGAGCTTGGGTGCGCCGGGGCCGTGTGCGGCCTGCTCGTCGTCGATGTTCTGCAGTGCGCAACTGCGCAGCGAGAGGCAGCCGCAGCCGATGCAGCCGTTCAGCCGGTCGCGCAGCCGGAACAGCGCGTCGATGCGGGCGTCGAGTTCCGTCTTCCACGAGCGGGAGAGGCGTTCCCAGTCGGATTTGGTGGGCGTGCGGTTGTCGGGGAGTTGGGCCAGGGCGTCGCGGACGTCCTCGAGGCTCAGGCCCACGCGTTGTGCGGTGCGGATGAAGGCCAGGCGGCGCAGCACCGAGCGCTGGTAGCGGCGTTGGTTGCCCGCGGTGCGGACGGAGGCGATCAGGCCGCGGTCCTCGTAGAAGCGCAGCGCGGTGTGGGGGACGCCGCTGCGGTCGGCGACCTGGCCGATGGTCAGCATTTCCGGCAACTTGCTCACCCGATCATGGTAGCCGCTTGACCTCCAGCTTGGTCGAGGTTGAACAGTTGGTGGCATGCAACGGATACCAGAGCTGTTCGCGAGGATGACCGGGGACGAGAAGCACGAGTGGGCGGCGGCTTCCACGATCGACGTGCTCTGGGTCCTGTACGACAAGGTCCTGAACGTCACTCCCGCCACCGTCGACGACCCCGGCCGCGACCGGTTCCTGCTCTCCAAGGGGCACGGGCCGATGGCCTACTACGCGGTGCTGGCGGAGAAGGGGTTCATCGACGGGTCCACTTTGGACGGCTGGACGTCGTGGGACAGTCCGCTCGGCCAGCATCCCGATCGGGTGCTCGTGCGCGGTGTCGAGATCAGCAGCGGATCGCTCGGCCACGGGCTGCCGATCGCGGTGGGGACGGCGATCGGGCAGCGGGTCGCCGGGAGCGCTGGGCGGACGTTCGTGCTGGTCGGAGATGGTGAGCTGGACGAGGGCAGCAACCACGAGGCGATCGCGGTGGCGGCGCGGTTGAACGTCGCGAACCTCGTCGCGATCGTGATCGACAACCAGTCGGCGATGTACGGGTGGCCCGGCGGCATCGCGCGGCGGTTCGCCGTCGAGGGCTGGCAGACCACCGAGGTCGACGGTCGCGATCACGAGGCCATCTTCGCCGCACTGACCGCGCAGCACGACCGCCCGTACGTGGTCGTCGCCAAGATCGAGAGGAGCTACTGATGACGACGATGCGCCAGGCCTTCGTCAAGACCGTCAACGACGAGATCGGCAGGGACCCGCGGATCGCCGTCGTGACCGCGGTGATCTCCAGCAACGAGTTCCCGCAGGAGAACGAACGCGTCGTGGACGTCGGGATCCGCGAGCAGACCATGGTCGGAGTGGCGGGCGGTCTGGCGTTGGCCGGGCTGCGGCCGGTCGTGCACAGCTACGCGCCGTTTCTCGTTGAACGGCCGTACGAGCAGATCAAGCTCGACATCGGCCATCAGGACGTGGGCGCGGTGTTCGTGAGCATCGGCGCGTCCTACGACGACCCGGCGTGGGGGCGCACGCACCAGTCGCCGGGTGACGTCGCGTTGTTCGACACGTTGCCCGGCTGGACCGTTCACGTGCCTGGCCATGCGGACGAGGTCACGCCGTTGTTGCGACAAGCTTTGAAGGACGACAACCGGGTGTACGTCAGGCTTTCGCTGCACGAGAACACGCAGGCGTATCCGGTGGGTGAGGGATTCACCGCGCTGCGTCACGGAAAACGCGGTGTGGTGCTCGCCGTCGGACCGATGCTCGACCGCGTGCTGAAGGCCGTCGACTCCGAAAACGCCGACCTCACGGTGCTTTACGCGGCCACGGTCCGACCGTTCGACTCGGACGGACTGCTCAAGGCGGTGCGGGACACCGATCAAGCCGACGTCATGGTGGTGGAGCCGTACCTCGAGGGAACTTCATCTCATCTAATTTCCGAAGCCTTGCAACTAATCCCGCACCGTGTGCGTTGTATAGGCGTCAAACGACACGCAGAGCTCCGCAACTACGGCACGGCCGAGGATCATGACGCCGCGCACGACCTTGACGTGGTGGGGCTGGGGAGTGCTGTGCGGAGTTTCTTCAGGGGGTGAAGAAATGTTCGCAGTCATGGGGGATGACTGGACCGGCGCGCCTTCTCGCGCCGTCTGAGGGATGAAGTGGCCGGCGCGATCGGGCCGGATGCCCGGTCGCGCGGCCGCTGTTCGCAACGTCCGTCCGTTTCGGAACGCGAAAACCTTGGCATGTCTGCCTCGGGTCGCGGGGCGGACGAGGAATGATGTTGCTCGTGAGAATGCTGATCTGGACCCCGTTGAACGCCGCCGAGCTGCAGAAGGCCATGCACAGCGGCAACGTGGGCCCCGCGGCGCTGGTTCCGGTCCAGTCCGGCACGGTGCTGCTGCCTCCTCCGGCCACCAGGCTCGGCGAGGCCGCGTACATGGCGAACAGGGTCCGCAAGATCGGCGGTGGCGCCGCGCTGGCGGTGTGGAACGACGACGCCGCCCTGCTCTACCTCTTCACGACCTCGCTCGGCCGCGCCACGATGTGGGGCTCGCGCGAGGCGGTGCTGCGGCTGTCGGCGGAGGCGAAGCAGTCCGGACCGGTGGGAAAGCTCCTCGACCGCTCGACCGCGGGCCTCGTCAACCTGCGGGAGAAGGAGAAGTGGCAGCAGGACGCCATCGACAAGCTCACCGCGCTGTACCCGGCGGCCGGTCGCAAGGGCCCGCTCGCGCGCATTCGCGACTTCGAGAACGCGCGCCAGGCGATCCCGGACTTCTTCCGCGCGGCGGGACTGCCGGAGGTCGCTCAGGTCGCTGAACTCACGGAGGAGGGCCGCGCGGACTTCATGCTGCAGACGCTGGAGCCACCACGCGCGCAGCTGTGGCCGTTGGCGCTGTTCCTGCCGTTGATCGTGCTCATGGCGTTGACGACTGTCCTGCTTCACATCCCGACGGTCTTCTACTACCTCGTCGGCGCACTCCTGATCGTGTTGCTGGCCGGGGCGCTCGTCGTGCTGAGGCGGCGCCTCGTGCGGACGAAGCCGATCAACACCGTGTTGCCGGTCATACCGGTGACGCAGGGTGCCGCGCCGACCGACTAACCTGGTGGTCGTGGCACGTGTCGTCGTACTTGACTATGGATCCGGCAACCTGCGCTCGGCCGAGCGCGCGCTTCAGCGGGTCGGCGCCCATGTCGAGGTGACGGCGGACCCGAAGGCCGCGCGTGACGCCGACGGTCTCGTCGTTCCCGGCGTCGGTGCCTACGCCGCGTGCATGGAGGGCCTGAACTCCGTGCGCGGGGCCCGGATCATCGGTGAGCGCCTCGCGGGCGGCCGGCCGGTGCTCGGCATCTGCGTGGGCATGCAGATCCTGTTCGAGCGCGGCATCGAGCACGGCGTGCTGACCGAGGGCTGCGGCGAGTGGCCCGGCACCGTCGAGCGGCTCGAGGCGCCGATCGTGCCGCACATGGGCTGGAACACGGTCCGCGCGCCGGAGGGCTCGCAGCTCTTCGCGGGCCTCGACAAGGACACCCGCTTCTACTTCGTGCACTCCTACGGCGTGCGCCGCTGGGAGCTGGAGCCGGCCGAGCACCTCAGGCCGCCGCTGGTGACGTGGGCCGACCACGCGGGCGACGAGTTCGTCGCGGCCGTCGAGAACGGTCCATTGTGGGCGACCCAGTTCCACCCGGAGAAATCCGGTGATGCCGGAGCACAACTGCTGCGGAACTGGTTGACTACCTTGTCGTGATCACACGACTGTTGACGGCAGCCGCACTGACGGCTGCCTCCGTTGCTGTGCCTGGGGGCGCACTCGCCGCACCGGCTCCGTTCCACGACAACTTCGACGGCGCCGTGCACGCGTCACCGACGCTGGGACTGAACGACAACCTGAAGCACCGGCAGGGGACCGGTGCCGTGACCTACACCCGCACATCCGCCGGTGGGTCGGTGGAGGTCAACGACCCCAAGCATCCGGGCACGCTCCTGATGCGCTCCGGGCCGACCTTGGTGCGCCTCGACGCACCGTCCACCGGCTCGGCCATCTCCGCGAAGCTGGTCCCGGCCGGCTCGTCGACCGTGGTGCTCAGCCGCTCCGCCAACATCGCGGGTGAGGTGACCGACCCGGCCGTCGACCTCGGCTTCTCGTTGCGCGCCAACGGAAGCGTGCAGATCTACCAGGCCGGTCAGGTCGTGAGCACGCTGGACAGGTTCGCGAAGGCCCGCAAGGACGGCTCGTTCGACGTGACGCTGAAGTTCGGCAGCGCGCTCGACCTCACCGTCAACGGCAAGCGCACGACGGTAAAGCTCGAGCTGCCGACGGAACGGCAGTGGGTCTACCTCGGTCACTCCGGCACCGCGGCGGGGCTCGTCGACAACCTGACCATCGAACAGCTGAACTCCGACGACCTGCGCAAGCGGCCCGGCTCGACGCTGCGCTACTACGGCTACGTCGGCGCGTCCCCCTCGGCGGTGCGCGGTCACAGCAACCTGAACCTGATCGAGGTGGGGTCGGTCACGGCGGCCGGGCACCAGGTCGACGGGTTCGTGGCTCGAGACGGCGACACGGCGCGTCAGGTGAAGAAGCTCTTCCCCGGCAAGAAGGTCATGCTCGTGGTGGCCGCCTCGCAGGTCGACGACGCGTTCCAGGCGCCGGAGGAGGTCGACGGGGTCGGCTTCCGCGCGCCCTGCGCCGGTTACGACGAGCTCGAAACCCTGATGATCAAGCTGCAGGAGCGCGTTCCCGCCAAGGACCTCTTCCTGCTGCCGGAGTCCTCGCCGCAGGCACCGTGCGCGGACCTGGGCGATGCCGATCTCGCGGGCACCCAGTACCTGTACCTCGCGCTCATCCAGCAGTACCCGAGGTACGCGGGTTTCCTGGCCGCGCCCGTTCCCGCGCAGTTCACGCGCACCGCGGACGCCCAGGAGCGCGTGGCCGCCCTCGTACTGGGGGACGCTAGGCTGAGCGGGTGACGTTCACACTCCTCCCCGCTGTTGACGTGGCTGACGGCAAGGCCGTCAGGCTCGTGCAGGGCGAAGCCGGTACCGAGACGAACTACGGCGAGCCGCTCGACGCGGCCTTGCAGTGGCAGCGCGACGGAGCGGAGTGGATCCATCTCGTCGACCTCGACGCGGCCTTCGGCCGTGGCTCGAACCGCGACCTCGTCGCCCGCGTCGTCGGCGAGCTGGACGTGAAGGTGGAGCTGTCCGGCGGCATCCGCGACGATGCGTCGCTGGAGGCCGCGCTGGCCACCGGCTGCGCTCGCGTCAACCTCGGGACCGCGGCCCTGGAAGACCCGGAGTGGTGCGCGAAGGCCATCGCGGCGTACGGCGAGAAGATCGCTGTGGGCCTGGACGTCCGCATCACCGAGCAGGGCCACCGGGTCAAGGGCCGTGGCTGGACGTCGGACGGCGGCGACCTCTGGGAGGTCCTCGACCGGCTCGACCGCGACGGCTGCGCGCGTTACGTCGTGACGGACGTGTCGAAGGACGGCACGCTGACAGGTCCGAACCTCGAGCTGCTGAGCGAGGTCTGCGCCCGCACCGACGCCCCGGTGATCGCGTCCGGTGGCGTGTCCACTGTGGACGACCTGGTCGCGCTGTCGAAGCTGTCGCGCGATGGCGTGGAGGGCTCGATCATCGGCAAGGCCCTGTACGCCGGTGCTTTCACGCTCCCGGAAGCACTTGCTGCGGTCCGTTGACGACCTTCTCGATGTGAGCGGCCGCGGCCGCGTGCGTGACTCCGGTGGAGTGCAGCACGCGGGCCGCGGTCCCGTCTTTGTCGAGCAGCACGCCGAGCAGGATGTGCTCGGTGCCGATGAACATGTGGCCCATCCGGAGTGCCTCGCGCACGGCCAGTTCCAGCGACTTCTTGCAGTGCGCCGAGTACGGCTGCTTCTCCGGGCGCTGCTTGGCCTCGTTGTCGAGCCGGTGCAGGGTGGCGATGCGGGTGCTGCCGTCGCCGGACTCCAGCTTGGCGATGGTCTTGGCCGCGAGCCCCGCCGACTCGTCGAGCAGGCCCAGCAGCAGATGCTCGGTGCCGATGCGTTCGCTGAACCGCGCGTGGTGCCTCGCCAGCGCGATGACGCGGCGTGAGCGCTGGGTGTAGCGCTCCGTCGACGGCTTGCTCAGCTCCGGCGACTCCTTGGGCACGAACCGCTTCTGCGCTGCCTGCTTGGTGACGCCGAGGCTCTCGCCGATCTCGGACCAGCTCGCGCCGCCACGCCGTGCCTCGTCGACGAAGTGGCCGATGAGGTGGTCGCCGAGCTCGTTCAGCTGACCGCTCATCTCCACCGCCTTCGCGAGGCGCAGGAGGGCGTCGTCGGCTTCTTGAGCGACCGTCACGATGAGGTCGGTCAACTGGATCATGCGTCAACTTTAGGTTGACGATGAGTGTGGGGTCAACCTCGGGTTGACGCTCAATGTTGACGCTGGCACTCAATGTTGACGGGCGCGATCAACGTCGATGGGCGCGATCAACGTTGACGAGCTCAATCAACACGCACGGGTGACAACGTTGTCATCCCGCCAACGCAGTCCACGCTGCTTCGGGGCAGGCGATGTTGATCGCGCAGTCCATGTTGATGGGGCGCGTCAATGTTGAGTCAACGTCGATCGGCGCTGTCAATGTTGACTGCCTGAATCAACATGGACTGGCCGAATCAACATGGACTGGCCGAATCAACATGGACCGTGGCAGCTGGCGGGGTCAGCCGGCGGGCGTGATCTCGATGCCGACCGTGCCGGTGCGGCCCCGGCGCAGCTTGCTCCCGGTCATGGTCAGCCACCCCATCAGCCCGTACTTCTTCACGATCCGCGAACGGACGGCGTCGCTGGCGTCATCGTCCAGCAACCGGGCGCGCGCCTTGATCGACTCGCCCTTGGGGTTGCCGCGCAGGTCGCACGGGCCGATCTCGACGTCGCCGCTGCGCCGGATCCGCTTGACCTTGCCGGTGTCCTTGGCGCTCCAGGCGTAGATCACGTCGTCGGTGTCGCCGGGAGCGACCCAGACCGGCGTGGGCACCGGGGTGCCGTCCTTGCGGAACGTCGTCAGCAGCAGGTAGTCGCCACGGCCCAACTCGGTGATCATGGTGTCGCAGCGTAGTCCTCGGACGCCCCTTGTAGGCTTTCGCGCATGTCAGTGGCTGTTCGCGTCATCCCCTGTCTCGACGTCGACCGGGGCCGGGTGGTGAAGGGCGTCAACTTCACGAACCTCGTCGACGCGGGCGATCCCGTCGAGCTGGCCAGGGCGTACGACGCCGAGGGGGCCGACGAGCTGACGTTCCTCGACGTGACGGCCAGCAGCGGTGACCGCGAGACGACGTTCGACGTGGTCCGGCGCACGGCCGAGCAGGTGTTCATCCCGCTCACGGTCGGTGGCGGCGTGCGCAGCCCCGAGGACGTGAACAAGCTGCTGCGGGCGGGTGCGGACAAGGTCAGCCTCAACACGGCGGCGATCGCGCGGCCGGAGCTGCTCAGGGAGTGCTCCGAGCGGTACGGGGCGCAGTGCATCGTGCTCTCGGTCGACGCGCGGCGCGTGCCCGGCGGCACCGGCTTCGAGGTCACCACGCACGGCGGGCGCAACGGCACCGGGATCGATGCCATCGAGTGGGCCGCGAAAGGCCAGGAGCTGGGCGTCGGCGAGATCCTGCTGAACTCGATGGACGCCGACGGCACCAAGGCCGGATTCGACCTCGAGCTGATCGAGCTGGTGCGGCGTGAGGTCGACGTGCCGCTGATCGCCAGCGGTGGCGCCGGCGCGGTCGATCACTTCCCGCCCGCCGTCGCGGCCGGTGCGGACGCCGTGCTCGCGGCCAGCGTGTTCCACTTCGGGCAGCTCCGCATCGGCGAGGTCAAGGACGGCCTGCGCCAGGCGGGGGTCGTGGTGCGATGACGCCGGTCGAGGTGCGGGTGGCCTCGGCGGTCGCGTTCGGCGGGGCACTGGTCTTCTTCGTGGTCGGGCTAATCCTGTGGCGCTCGACCGGGGAGGCCGACGTGCTGAAGCTGCCGTCGTTCGTCGCGGCCGTCGAGCTGCCCGTGGCGGCGGCGTTGCTCCTCAGACTGCGGTTCATGCACTACCCGGCGATGGTCGTGTTCATCCTCGTCGCGCTGCTGCATCTCGTGATCGTCCTGGCCGACGGCCCGGTGTGGGCGCGCGTCGCGTCCGGCGTGCTGTCCGCCGTGCACATCTACGGAGTGGTCCTGCTCAACACCGGACCGTCTCGCGAACACCTGGGAGGCCCCAGTTGAGCAGCCCGCTCGATCCCGCCGTCTCCGCTCGGCTCAAGCGCACACCGGAC
This sequence comes from Lentzea sp. NPDC005914, assembly GCF_040629405.1. Classification (NCBI taxonomy): domain Bacteria; kingdom Bacillati; phylum Actinomycetota; class Actinomycetes; order Pseudonocardiales; family Pseudonocardiaceae; genus Lentzea; species Lentzea sp. NPDC005914. The sequence continues at coordinate 8,370 of NZ_JBEXVQ010000046.1, forward strand.
GGCCTGGTCTGCGCGGTCGCCCAGCAGCGCGGTACCGGCGAGGTGCTGATGGTGGCGTGGATGGACGACGAGGCACTGCACCGCACCCTCACCACCCGCCGCGCGACCTACTACTCGCGCAGCCGCCAGCAGCTGTGGGAGAAGGGCGAGACGTCCGGCCACACCCAGTACGTGCACGAGGTCCGGCTCGACTGCGACGGCGACACGCTGCTGCTGACCGTCGACCAGGTGGGCGCCGCGTGCCACACGGGCGACCGCACCTGCTTCGACGCCACGGTCCTGCTCGCCGATGGCTGACATCACGCTCCGCGTCGAGGCCTCGGGCGAGAACCTGACCAGGGTCACCGCGGAGCTGCTCGAACTCCTGGCCACGGCCGCCAGGCTGGACGCGCGACGGCTGGACGCCCCGGTGGACGGCACCGCCCGCTCGATCAGCTTCGACGAGTTCCTGGCGATCGGTCCTGTGCCGCCGGACAAGGCGGGCGCGGTGTCCGCGGTGCTGGCGGAGTGGGCGAAGAACTCGAAGCGCAGGCTCACCCTCAGCTCCGGGGACGACCAGCTGGTCGTCGACGGCACCGCCGCGCAGACCGCGGTCGAGCAGTGGCTGGGTGAGCGCGGCTAGTCCAGCGAGCCGGTCAGGTACCGCTGCAGGTTGGGGCCGATCGCCTTCACCACGGTCTCGACGTCGACCGACGCCAGCGGTTCGAAGTGGACGACGTACCGGACTATCCCGAGCCCGACCATCTGCGTGGCGCACAAGGTCGCGCGCAGCTCGCGTTGCTCGGCGCCGATCTCCGCGAGCAGGTTCTTGAAGATCGCGTTCACGAAGAACGACTTCAGTGCGTTCGCCACTTCCTGCTGGCTGGTGACGCTGCGGATCAGCGCGGCGAAGGTGCCGCCGCCGGTCGCGTCCCAGACGCCCACGAAGGTGCGGACGATGCGCTCGCCCGCCTGCTCGACCGGACCGTCGACCAGCCGTTTGAGGATCTCGGCCGGATCGAACGGGAGCTGCAGCACGGACTGCGCGAACAGGCCTTCCTTGCCGCCGAACCAGTGGTTGACCATGGCGGCGTCGACGCCGGCGCGGGCGGCGATCGCACGGACCGTGGCGCCGTCGTAGCCTTTCTCGACGAACACCTCGCGGGCCGCCGCGATGAGCGCCGCCCTGGTGTCCTCGCCCGCGGCGCGGCGGCCTCGCCGTTTCTGGTTCACTTGCTCCACGCGGGTCATAGTTCAACAGATGTTGAATTTATGCAACAATTACCGGCATGGTGAGCGTCATCGGGGCTGTGGCCGCCGCTGGTCTGGGGGCCGTGAGCCCAACGCGCGAGGAGTTCCGCGAGCTGGCGGTCAACCGCCGGGTGATTCCGGTGGTGCGCAGGTTGCTGGCGGACGCCGAGACGCCGGTCGGTCTCTACCGCAAGCTGGCCGCTGACCGGCCCGGCACGTTCCTCTTCGAGTCGGCCGAGAACGGGCATTCGTGGTCGCGCTGGTCGTTCATCGGCGTGCGGTCGTCCGCGGCGCTCACGGCGACCGGCGGCGAGGCGTACTGGACGGGCACGCGGCCCGTCGGCCTGCCGGACGGTGGTGACCCGCTGGAGGCCCTGCGCGAGACCGTCGAGGTGTTGCGCACCGACCCGTTGCCCGGCATGCCCCCGCTGACGGGTGGCATGGTCGGCTACATCGGCTACGACGCGGTCCGGCGGCTCGAACGGCTGCCGGTCATCGCTGAGGACGACCTGAAGATCCCCGAGCTGGTCATGCTGCTCGCGACCGACCTGGCCGCGCTCGACCACCACGAGGGCACGGTCACGCTCATCGCGAACGCGATCAACTGGGACGACTCGCCGGAGCGCGTGGACGCGGCGTACGAGGACGCGGTGCGGCGCCTGGACGAGATGACGACGCAGCTGCACACGCCCGCGCCGCCGACCGCCGCGGTGTTCAGCAGGCCGAAGCCCGAGTTCCGGCGCCGGCGTTCGCAGGCGGACCACTTCGCGGCCGTCGAGAAGGCCAAGGAGGCCATCCGGGCGGGCGAGGCGTTCCAGGTCGTGGTGTCGCAGCGGTTCGAGATCGAGACGGACGCCGACGCGCTCGACATCTACCGGGTGCTGCGCGCGACCAACCCCAGCCCGTACATGTACCTGCTGCGCCTCGAGGGCTTCGACATCGTCGGCTCCAGCCCCGAGGCCCTGGTCACGGTGCGCGACGGAAAGGCGACCACGCACCCCATCGCGGGCACCCGCTGGCGCAGCGAGGACCCCGAAGAGGACGCGCTGCTCGAGAAGGACCTCCTCGCAGACCACAAGGAACGCGCCGAGCACCTGATGCTCGTCGACCTCGGCCGCAACGACCTGGGCCGCGTCTGCAAGCCGGGTTCGGTGCACGTCGTCGACTTCTTCAAGGTCGAGCGGTACAGCCACGTCATGCACATCGTGTCGACCGTGACCGGTGAGCTGGCCGAGGGCAAGACGGCCTACGACGCGGTCGCGGCCTGCTTCCCGGCCGGCACGCTGTCCGGTGCGCCGAAGCCGCGCGCGATGGAGCTCATCGAGGAGCTGGAACCCACCCGTCGTGGCCTCTACGGCGGCGTTGTGGGCTATTTCGACTTCGCCGGGGACGCGGACACCGCCATCGCCATCCGGACGGCTCTCGTGCGCGACGGGGTGGCCTACGTGCAGGCCGGTGGCGGCATCGTGGCGGACTCGGATCCGCTCGCCGAGGACAACGAGTGCCTGAACAAGGCGGGCGCGGTGCTCGCCGCGATCGCCACGGCCCAGACGATGCGGCCCGCCGTTGAAAGCTAGTCCACTGTGGATCGCCGCACTCCTGCTCGTGGGTGCGGCGGGTGCCTTCTGGGGCGCGGGATCCGTGCCACTGGCGCTGCTGAGCCTCGCCGCCGTCGCCGCGGCCGTGGCGCTCAGCGGCGTGGCGCGCCGGATCCTCGGCGTGTTGCTGGTCGTCGTGGGTGTGGCGGCGGCGTTCACCGGCCACTGGCTCGCGATCGCGGGCGGCGCGCTCGTGGTGGTCTCCGGCGTGCTTCAGGCAGCACTCGGGGCCCGGATGCCGAAGATCGGGATGGGCGGGCAGAAGTCCCGTCCGCGGGACGCGGAGACGGACATGTGGCGCGCTTTGGAGCGTGGGGATGATCCGACCGACGATAAGACCCCCGGCGGACCTTCCTCGAACGAGTGAAGATCATTCATCCACGTTCACGCATGTGACACGTGCACAACCTCGGCTAGCTGCGTGGACACAGAACCCCCGGTGGCTGAGGCGTTACTCCGCCGGGGTTAGCATCCCCCTAGCGGGAAGGGGAGCAAGACTGTGACGGTTCTCGAGTCGATCCTCGAAGGTGTGCGTGAGGATCTCGCCGGTCGCGAGGCTCAGTTGTCCTTCGACGTCGTCAAGGAGCGCGCGGCCAAGGCAGCCCCGCCGCTCGACGTGATGTCTGTGCTGCGAGGCCCCAACGTCGGTGTCATCGCCGAGGTGAAGCGCCGCAGCCCCTCCAAGGGCGCGCTGGCGGAGATCCCGGAGCCTGCCGAGCTGGCGGCCGCCTACGAGGCGGGTGGCGCGTCGGTCATCAGCGTGCTCACGGAGCAACGGCGGTTCGGCGGGTCGCTCGCCGACTTCGACGCCGTGCGCAGGACGGTGAAGATCCCCATGCTGCGCAAGGACTTCGTCGTCTCGCCGTACCAGGTGCACGAAGCGCGCATGCACGGCGCGGACCTGGTGCTGCTCATCGTGGCGGCGCTGGAGCAGAACGCGCTGGTGTCGCTGCTCGACCGCGTGGAGTCCCTCGGGATGACGGCGCTCGTCGAGGTGCACACGGCCGAGGAGGCCGACCGGGCTCTGGAAGCCGGGTCGAGCGTCATCGGGGTGAACGCGCGCAACCTCCACACGCTCGAGGTCGACAAAGACGTTTTCGGCAGGATCGCTCCCGGACTACCCTTCGAGACGATCAAGATCGCCGAGTCGGGTGTGACCGGGCCTGGCGACCTGATGGCCTACGCCGGAGCGGGTGCCGACGCGGTGCTCGTCGGCGAAAGCCTGGTGACCAGCGGCGACCCCAAGGCCGCCGTGAACAAGCTCGTGACCGCCGGATCGCACCCGGCGTGCCCGAGGCCGAGCCGATAAGGCGTTCTGCAGGAGGAGCTACTCGATGGGCCAGTTCACGCCCACGCCCCACGATCCCGACGAGCGTGGCCACTTCGGCCCGTGGGGTGGCCGGTTCGTCCCGGAAGCTCTGATCGCGGCGGTGGACGAGCTGTCCGCCGAGTACGACAAGGCGCGCATCGACCCGGAGTTCCTGGGTGAGTTCCAGCGTCTGCTCAAGGACTACGCGGGCCGTCCGTCGCTGCTGACGGAGGCCCCGAAGTTCGCCGAGCACGCCGGGACGCGCGTGTTCCTCAAGCGCGAGGACCTGAACCACACGGGTTCACACAAGATCAACAACGTGCTGGGTCAGGCACTGCTGACCAAGCGCATGGGCAAGAAGCGCGTGATCGCGGAGACCGGTGCCGGCCAGCACGGCGTGGCGACCGCGACGGCGTGCGCGCTGCTGGGCCTCGACTGCGTCGTCTACATGGGCGAGGTCGACACCGAGCGGCAGTCGCTGAACGTGGCCCGCATGCGGCTGCTGGGCGCCGAGGTCATCCCGGTGAAGTCCGGCTCGCGCACGCTCAAGGACGCGATCAACGAGGCGTTGCGCGACTGGGTCACCAACGTCGACGAGACGCACTACCTGCTCGGCACGGCCGCGGGCCCGCACCCGTTCCCGCTGCTGGTCCGCGACTTCCACCGCGTGATCGGCATCGAGGCGCGCGAGCAGATCCTCGAGAAGGCCGGGCGCCTGCCCGACGCCGTCGTCGCGTGCGTCGGTGGCGGGTCGAACGCGATCGGCATCTTCCACGGCTTCATCGACGACGCCGACGTGCGCCTGGTCGGTGTCGAGCCCGGCGGTTCCGGCATCGAGTCCGGCCACCACGGCGCGACTTTGACGGCCGGCACGCCCGGTTCGCTGCACGGCGCGATGTCGTACGTGATGCAGGACGAGGACGGCCAGATCACCGAGGCCCACTCGATCTCCGCGGGTCTCGACTACCCCGGCGTGGGTCCCGAGCACTCGCACCTGAAGGACATCGGCCGCGCCGAGTACTTCCCGGTGACCGACGCCGAGGCGATGGAGGCGTTCGCGCTGCTGTCGCGGACCGAGGGCATCATCCCGGCGATCGAGTCGTCGCACGCTCTGGCGGGCGCGCTGAAGCTGGGCCCGTCGCTCGGACCGGACGGTCTGCTGATCGTGAACCTCTCCGGGCGTGGCGACAAGGACATGGACACGGCCGTTGCGTACTTCGGCCTCGGAGACGGGGGACAGGCCTGATGTCGTTGTCTGACGTTTTTGCGACGGCGAAGGCCGAGTCGAGGGCTGCTCTGGTCGGGTACCTGCCGGCCGGGTTCCCGACGGTCGAGGGCTCCAAGGGGTACCTGCGGTCGATGGTCGAGTCCGGCTGCGACCTGATCGAGGTCGGTCTGCCGTACTCCGACCCCGTGATGGACGGCCCGACGATCCAGGCCGCCGCCGAGCAGGCGCTGAAGGCCGGGTTCCGGGTGCGCGACGTGTTCGACGTCGTGGCGTCGGTGGCCGAGGCCGGTGGGCGTGCGGTCGTGATGACGTACTGGAACCCCGTGCTGAAGTACGGCGTGGACGCGTTCGCGCGTGACCTCGCGGCCGCCGGCGGGCTCGGGATGATCACGCCGGACCTGGTGCCGGACGAGGCCGACGACTGGATGGCGGCCTCCGAGGCGGACGGGCTGGACCGGGTCTTCCTGGTGGCGCCGTCGTCGACGGAGGACCGCATCGACATGACGGCCCGTGCGTCGTCCGGGTTCCTGTACGCCACGGCGGTCATGGGTGTGACCGGTGCTCGTGACGTGGTGTCGTCTGCCGCGCCTGAACTGGTCGCGCGGGTGCGTGCGCATTCCTCGATCCCGGTGGGTGTCGGGCTGGGTGTGCGGTCCGGGGCGCAGGCCGCGGAGATCGCCGGGTTCGCGGACGGGGTGATCGTCGGATCGGCGTTCGTTTCCGCGGCGAACGAGGGCGACGCCGCGGTGCGCGCGTTGACCGCTGACCTGGCGAAGGGTGTGCGCTCGGCTGCCGCCATCGTGTGATGGCATGGAGTTCCTCCAACTGCCAGCTTGGTCGTATGTACAAGCCAGTTGTCCGCCCGGCGTGCCACACTGGTGGTCGCCGGGCGGTTTTCGGAGGTGATGCCCTGTGGCGGCTCCAGCTGAAGCGGCAGCAGCCGCTTACCTGCTGCCGAGGCACGTGGGCCCGTGGTCGCTCGATGACGTCTTGTCCTTGCCGGAGGACAACAGTCAACGTGTCGAGCTCGTTGACGGGATGCTTCTCGTGAGCCCGCTGGGGTCTTTTCGGCATCAGGAGTTGGTGTTCGACTCCGCGGCTGCCCTGCGCGCCGCGTGCCCGGACTACTTCCAGACGACGATCGAGCTGAACGTCCTGCTCGCCAGCGGCCGCCTCGTGATCCCGGACTTCACCGTCGTGAATCCGCGCGAGGTCGGCGTCATGTACCCGGTCTCGGACGTGGTGCTCGTCGGTGAGGTGCTGTCGCCGGCCACGCGGCTGAACGACCTCGGTCTGAAGCGCGAGCTGTACGCCCAGGCCGGTGTGAAGTACTACATGATGGTCGATCCCGAGCCGAAGGTCGCCGAGGCGATTCTGCTCGAACTCCAGGGCACCGAGTACGTCGAGATCGCGAAGAGCGTGAACGGCGTGTTGGAGATCGAGCGGCCCTTCCCGGTCACCATCACGTTCTAGCCGTAGAGCCACTCCAGCCGTTCGTGCAGGTCAGCCGTAGTCCAGGACGCGAACATCGCGTTGCGGGCGTCGGCGGCCGCACCGGCCGGGTGGTAGACCTCCCGTCCCATCAACCGTGAGACGTGGTGGACGCGCGCGGTCCTCGCTGCACGCAGAGACACGTACCGGGCAAAAGAGCCATTCACGTCCCGCGGATCGAACACCGACGAGAGGCACACGGCGTCCTCCAGCGCCTGGCACGCCCCCTGAGCCGCGTACTGCAGCACCGGATGAGCGGCGTCGCCGAGCAGCACGACGCGCGAGTCCTGCCAGGTGGTGATCGGCGAGCGGTCGCACAGCACCCAGGCCCGCCACTCGTCGGCCAGCTCCATGATCCGGGCGGTTTCTGCGCACAACGGCGTGAAGTGCCGCAGCACCTCGTCGTGCTCGACGGGCTTGCCGGTCATCGGGTCCTGAGCGCCGTTGTCGGCCGTGGCCACGAGGTTCACGTACCGCCCACCAGCGATGACGTACCAAACCACGTGATAGTGCGGCCCGGCCCAGAGCGTGACGACGTTCTCCTTGAGCTCGTGCGGCACGTCAGCAGCGGGAATGACCGCCCGGAAGGTCGTGTGCCCGGACACCTGCGGATCCCCGTCGCCCACGAGTTGCCGCCTCACCGCTGACCGCAGCCCGTCCGCGCCGATCAACGCCGTCCCGTGCACGAGGTCGCCCGACCGCAGCACAGCGGTAACTCCCGAAGCGTCCTGCGTGTAGGCCTCGACGCCGCTGTTCACCCGCAGGTCGACGCGCTCGTCGTTCTGGCACGCGTCGAGCAACGGCGTCAGCACGTCGTTGCGGTGGACCACGGCATACGTCCCGAACCGCTCCTGAAAAGCGGAGTCGACGGGCAACGCCGAGATCACCCCGCCGGAAACCCCGCAACGTAATCGCAGCTCATCGACGTGCACGGCCCGCGCCCGCACCACCGCGCCCGCACCCAGCGAATCGAGCATGCGGAACCCGTTGGGCCCGACCTGGATACCTGCGCCGATCTCCTCGAACATCGCGGCCGACTCGAGCACCGTCACGCGGTGCCCGGCCCGTGCCAGCCCGAGCGCCGTAGCCAGACCACCGATACCGCCGCCGACCACCAGGACCGTCATGCGTCCGAGTATCTCGGCTCGGCGATCACGATCTCCCTAAGAAGGCCTTGCGAACCTCATGCGAAGCTCACCTAGGTCGCGAACCCCTAACGAAGGAGCGTCGCCAGGAGACGCCACCGGGCCCACCGGTACGGTGAGCGCGTGTTGAACGGCATCCTGGCCACGATCCCGAGCCCCGACCAAGGTGTGTGGTACCTCGGTCCGCTCCCCATCAGGGCCTACGCGCTGTGCATCATCGCCGGCATCATCGTCGCCATCTGGTGGGGTGAGCGCCGCTGGGTCGCACGCGGGGGCATCAAGGGCGAGGTGACCGACATCGCCGTGTGGGCGGTGCCGTTCGGCCTCGTCGGTGGGCGGCTCTACCACGTCATCACCGACAACCAGAAGTACTTCGGGCCGGGGAAGAACCCGCTCGCGGCGCTCGAGATCTGGAACGGTGGCCTCGGCATCTGGGGCGCGATCGCCCTGGGCGCGGTGGGTGCGTGGATCGGCTGCCGGCGCAAGGGCATCCCGCTTCCCGCGATGGCCGACGCATTGGCGCCCGGCATCGTCGTCGCGCAGGCCATCGGGCGGCTCGGCAACTACTTCAACCAGGAGCTGTACGGCGGCGACACGACGCTGCCGTGGGGCCTGGAGATCTACCGCCGCGTCACGCCGGAGGGCCGCGAGGACGCGCTGGCGGGTGTGGCCATCGACCACACGCCGATCCAGGTCGTGCACCCGACGTTCCTCTACGAGCTGCTGTGGAACCTCGGTGTCGCGCTGCTGATCGTGTGGGCCGACCGCAAGTTCCGGCTGGGTCACGGGCGGACGTTCGCGCTCTACGTCGCGGGCTACACGGCCGGGCGGTTCTGGATCGAGCTGATGCGCACGGACGAGGCGACGCTGATCCTCGGCACGCGCGTCAACGTGTTCGTGTCGGCGCTGGTGTTCATCGGCGCGGTCGTCTACTTCATCGTCGCCAGGTCGCGCGGCGAGCGTGAGGACATCGAAGCCCTGCGCGGCACCGACAAGCCTGCGGACTCCGAACCTGTCGCGGCGGAGCCCGAAGCCGTCGAAGAGACCGAGGACAAGAGCTCCGAGGACACCGTCACCTCCCCGGAGACCGTCAAACCGGAGTCCGTCAAACCGGAGTGATCTGTGCGCGTGCTCGTCGTCGAAGATGACGACCGGGTGGCCAGAGGCCTGCTGACCGCGCTGCGGCACGCCGGCTACGAGGTGCATCGGGTGGCCACGGCCGCCGACGCTCTCAAAGCCGCACCGGCTGACGTCGTGCTGCTCGACCTCGGCCTGCCCGACGGCGACGGCCTGGACGTGCTGCGCGAGCTGCGGCACCGTCCGGGCACCGCGGTGATCACGGTGACCGCGCGCGGCGAGGAGCGCGAACGCGTGCTCGGGCTGCGGGCGGGTGCCGACGACTACGTGGTGAAGCCGTTCGGCACGTCCGAGCTGCTCGCCCGCATCGAGGCCGTCCTCAGGAGAACCCGCACCCACCGCGCCGGGCCCGAGAGCGACGGGCCGATCCAGGTCGGCGCGCTGCAGATCTCCGCCTCGACCCGCGCGGTCACGCTGGCGGGGGAGCCGTTGTCGTTGACGCGCAAGGAGTTCGACCTCCTCGCCCTGCTCGCGACCAGGGCGGGTGAGGTCGTGAGCCGCGACTTCATCGTCGACCAGGTGTGGCAGGCGCACTGGGAGGCGCCGTCCCGGACGCTGGACACCCACATCGCGGCGTTGCGCGGAAAGCTCGGCGGCCACATCAAGATCGAGACGATCAGGGGCGTCGGCTACCGCCTCGCCACGTGACGAGCCTCCGAGAGACATCCGCGGACGGGTGCGGAACAATCGCGGCTGATGCTCCGCCGACTGCTCGTCATCACCGTTCCGCTGCTCGTCGCCCTGGTCGCGGCGCTCGGCATCCCGTTGGCGTCCGCGGTGGTGCAACGCGAAACCCAGACCACCTACCTCGACCGGCTCGGTGACGCGCGACGGTTCGCCTCGCTGGCCGAGAGCGCGCTGCAGTCCGACCGGCTCCTCGCGCTCGACTTCGAGATCCAGCGCTACGACCAGCTCTTCGACATCCCGGTCGCCCTGGTCAGCGCCGACAAGCGGGTGCTGCTGACCTCGCGTCAGGGCTTCAACCCGACCAACGATCCCGAGGTCACCACGGTCCTCAACGAGGCGCTCAACGGCATCCAGCCCGACGTCGCCTACGCGGCCTGGCCGTGGCGCGGCGGCCCGATGGTCGTCGTCGAACCGGTCGGCAGGGACAGCGAAGCCGTGGCCGCGGTCGTGTCGATCTCGTCCACGAGCGCGTTGCGGGCAGAGGTGCTGCGCCAGTGGGGCCTGATGGCTCTGGCCGGACTCGCTCCGATGCTGGCCGTCGTCGCGGCGGCGTGGCCGATGTCGCGGTGGGTGTTGCGGCCGGTCAGCAGGCTCGACGAGGCCACCGCCGCGGTCGCCGCCGGCAACCTGGACGTGCGGGCGGACGAGGTCGGTGGTCCGCCGGAACTGCGCAGGCTCGCGAAGAGCTTCAACACCATGGTCGACGTCGTCGGCAAGGCCCTGAACAGGCAGAAGGCGTTCGTCGCCGACGCCTCGCACCAGCTGCGCAACCCGCTGGCCAGCCTCCGGCTCGCCGTCGACAACCTCGCGCCGCACGTGGACGGCGAGCACGGTCAGGAGGCCCACCAGATCGCCGTCGAGGAGGCCGAGGAGATGGGACGCGTGCTCGACACCCTGCTCGCCGCGACCCGCCTGGACAGCGCCCGCAAGACCGAGCCCGTCGAGATCGACCAGCTGCTCGCGACCCACCGGCCGGCCTGGCAGGCGCTCGCGAAGTCCTCCGGCGTCGGCCTCGAGATCGAGATCCCGGCCGGCCTCACCATGCAGGAACCGCCCGGCGGGCTCGGCAGCGTGCTGGACGAGCTGGTCAGCAACGCCATCCGGCTCGCCAACGCCACCGAGGTCCGGATCATCGGCAGGCCCGGCGAGCTGCACGTCGTCGACAACGGCGACGGCCTGAGCGCCGACGAACGGGAGCTGGCGCTGCAGCGGTTCTGGCGCGCCACCAAACACCAGAACGTCGCGGGCACCGGGCTCGGGCTCGCGATCTGCGCCGAGCTGATCGAGTCGGCGGGCGGCACGCTCACGCTGCACGACGCCGGGCCGGGCCTCGACGTGAAGGTCGCCCTCAGCGCTTGACGGACCGGAACCAGCGCGCGGCACCGTCGTGCAGCGGCACCAGACCGGTCGCGATGCCGGTGCGGACGTTGATGCGCGCCGCCTCCGGATGCCCCTCCACGATCCGCGCGGTCTCGGTGAACACCGTCCGGGTGACGATCTCGACGACGTCCGCGCTCAGCGACTCGTGCGCCAGCAGCAGGTTCGGCACGGAGAACGTCTTGTTGGACGGCAGTGCCTCGTAGGTCTTGCCGGGGATCGTCGCCGGGATGTACGGGCCGCGGAAGGTGTCGGTGAACTCGATCGCCTCCTGCCCGATGTCGATCAGCCGCACGTTGCCCTTCAGCGCGGTGATCGCGGGCGTCGGGATTCCGGTCAGCGCGAGCATCGCGTCCAGCGACCCCTCGGCCACCCGGCGCGACGCCTCGGTGTGCGCCATCCGTTCGTCCACTGCGGACACCTTGAAGTGGTTCAGCATCCGGGTGGCGGTGAACTCGGTGCCGGAACCGATGGGGCCCAACGAGATCCGCTTGCCGGCCAGGTCGCGGAACCTCTCGATGCCCGAGACCGCCGGCACCGCGATCTGCATGAAGCTGTCGTAGAGCCGCCCGACCGCGCGGACGCTGCGGGGGTCGTCGATGGGGTCCAAAGAGGACAACGCGAGCTGGGCCTCGCCGGTGCGCAGCAGCCGGAGGTTCTCCACCGACGCGCCGGTGGGCCGCGGGATGACCTTGGTGCCGGGCAGCTGCTCGGCCAGCGCCTCGGCCAGAGCGCCCCCGACCTCGCGGAAGACGGCACCGTCCGGCCCGGTCGCGAGCACCAGTTCGGCGGGTGCCTCGACCTTGCGCTGGGTACACCCCGCGAGACCGAGAGCGGCCCCTAGCAGAAGTGTGCGACGGCTGAGCGACACGGAAGAAGCCTAGCCGTTACGTCAGAGGTGTCTGAAGTTTCCGTGTGTCGGCTTGTAGCTGACCGTGGCGCGGCTCACCCTCACTCCCAACGCGAAGTTCAAGGAGGAACCGTGGCGACCACGAGCACAGGCCGCAAACCGATCTACAAGCACCTCTACTTCTGGGTGCTGGTCTCCATCGTGCTGGGCGCGGCCGTCGGCTTCCTGTTCCCCAAACAGGCGTCCGAGATGAAGTGGCTCGCAGACCTGTTCGTCAACCTCGTCAAGGTCGTCATCGCGCCGACCATCTTCGCGACGATCATCGTCGGCATCGCGGGCCTCGGGAACCTCGCCAAGGCGGGCGGGCTCGCACTGCGGACGATCCTCTACTTCACCGCGATGACCACGGTGGCGCTGGCGATCGGCCTCATCGTCGTCAACATCGTGCAGCCGGGTCACCACGGCGGCGAGATCCACCTGAACGCCGAGGCGGCCAAGGACACGCTCAAGTCCGCGTCCAGCGCCGAGACCGGGGTCACCGGCTTCATCCTGAGCCTGGTGCCGAAGTCGTTCGTCAGCGCGTTCACGGACGGGCAGCTGATCCAGGTGCTCGTGGTCGCGATCCTCGTGGCCGTCGCGGTCGCCGGCATGGGCGAGCGCGGTGCCAAGGTCGTGTCCGCGATGGAGACGCTCTCCAAGGTCATGTTCGGCATCATCAAGATCGTGATGTACGCGGCGCCGATCGGTGCCTTCGGCGGCATCGCCTACACGGTCGGCAAGTTCGGCGGCGGCATCCTCAGCAAGCTGCTGTGGCTGATGGGCTCGTTCTACCTGACGTGTCTGCTGTTCATCATCGTCGTGCTCGGCATCGTGGCGCGGATCGCGGGCTTCAGCCTGCTGAAGTTCCTGCGCTACATCAAGGACGAGATCCTGATCGTGCTCGGCACCTCGTCGTCCGAGTCGGTGCTGCCGCGCATGATGGTGAAGCTGGAGGCGGCGGGCGCGCAGAAGTCGGTCGTCGGCCTGACGATCCCGACCGGTTACTCGTTCAACCTCGACGGCACGTGCATCTACCTGACCATGGGCGCCATCTTCATCGCCCAGGCCACCGGTCACGACGTCTCGCTCGGTGTTCAGATCGGCCTGCTGCTGTTCATGCTGATCGCGTCGAAGGGCGCGGCGGGCGTCACCGGCGCCGGCCTCGTCACCCTGGCCGCCTCGCTGCAGGCGTTCGAGGCGCACTCGGCCATCCCCGCGGTCGGCATCGCGCTGATCGTCGGCATCGACCGCTTCATGTCCGAGGCCCGCGCCATCACCAACGTGATCGGCAACGGTGTCGGGTCGCTCGTGGTCGCGGCCTGGCAGAAGGGTCTCGACAAGGAGCGTCTCAACGAGGTCCTGGACAACCCGGACCTGGTGGACGTGGACGACCTGCTGGAGAAGCAGCACACCGAGGACAAGCTGGCCACCGCTCAGTAGGCGTCCGTGGCCGGGGGCGTCTCTCCCCGTCTCCGGCCACGTGACCAGAGCAGGCCTCATGAATGCCGAGGCCCCCTTCTCCCCGCATGCGGCGCGGGAAGAAGGGGGCCTCGGTCTTTTGGTCCTGAACAACGGAGTGGACGGTGGCCAGGTGGCTACAGCTGGTCGCGAGTGAACGTCCACTAACTGAGACGACAGTGGTCGGACCAGGCAGGACGCTGGCTTACCCACTGAATCCAGTGTCAACACGTGAATGTCGCGCAGCTCTCAACACGCTGGCTGATGTTGAACACTCGGTTACGCTTACGCGGCTGTAACGAAGCTCGACGTCCGCTGCAATGTCGCTCAGCGCTGGGAAATCGTTACGCTTCCATGACCTAGATCACCCATTGGCGGGTGTCCCTGGGTTTCGCGGCTGTTAAAGTCGCGTCAACACGCGGGCCATCGTCGTCCCGTGCTCCCACCTGTTGGTTCGAGGTCTGAGCACGAGGACATCCGTTCTTTACGCGAGGACGACGAAGGAGGTCTGCGCAGTGATCTTCTCCGCCATCCCCGGCCCCCAGGGTCTTTACGACCCGGCTGATGAGCGCGACGCCTGCGGTGTCGCCATGGTGGCCGACATCCAGGGCAGGCGTTCGCACGGCATCGTCGTCGATGCGTTGACAGCACTGGCGAACCTGGAACATCGAGGTGCCGCGGGCGCCGAACCCACCTCGGGTGACGGTGCGGGCATCCTTCTCCAGTTGCCGGACGAGTTCCTGCGCGCGGTCGTCGAGTTCGACCTGCCGGAACGCGGGCAGTACGCGGCGGGAATCGCATTCCTGCCGTTTGAGTCCGAAGAACGCACTTCGGCAATGGAACAGATCGAGCGCATTGCCGAAGAGGAGAACCTCGTCGTTCTCGGCTGGCGCGATCTTCCGGTCGACGCGGAGAAGGCGAATGTCGGCCCGACCGCCCTTTCCGTGGCTCCGCACTTCGCGCAGCTGTTCGTGAAGGGCACGCGGGACGAGGCCGGCGTCGCGCTGGACCGCCTGGCTTTCTGCCTGCGCAAGCGGGTGGAGCACGAGGGCAGCGTGTACTTCCCGTCGCTGTCCGCGCGCACGATCGTCTACAAGGGAATGCTGACGACCGAGCAGCTGCCGGCGTTCTTCCCCGACCTGCGCGACGAGCGCCTCTACACGGCGATCGCGTTGGTGCACAGCCGTTTCTCCACGAACACGTTCCCCTCGTGGCCGCTCGCGCACCCGTTCCGGTTCGTCGCGCACAACGGTGAGATCAACACCGTCCGCGGCAACCGCAACCGCATGCGCGCCCGCGAGGCGTTGCTGGACAGCGATCTCATCCCCGGCGACCTCGCGCGGCTGTTCCCGATCTGCGACCCCGACGGGTCCGACTCGGCGTCGTTCGACGAGGTGCTGGAACTGCTGCACCTCGGCGGTCGCAGCCTGCCGCACGCAGTGCTGATGATGATCCCGGAGGCGTGGGAGAACCACGCCACGATGGACCCGAAGCGCCGCGCGTTCTACCAGTTCCACGCCTCGCTCATGGAGCCGTGGGACGGCCCGGCCTGTGTCACGTTCACCGACGGCGAGCTCGTCGGCGCGGTGCTCGACCGCAACGGCCTGCGCCCGGCCCGCTGGTGGCAGACCAAGGACGGCCGGGTCGTGCTGGCGTCCGAGACCGGTGTGCTCGACGTGCCGTCCGACCAGGTCGTCGCGAAGGGGCGCCTGCAGCCCGGTCGCATGTTCCTGGTGGACACCACCGAGGGCCGCATCGTCGACGACGAGGAGTTCAAGTCGGGCCTGGCCTCGGAGTCGCCCTACGACGAGTGGCTGCACGCCGGCCTGCTCGACCTCGGCGACCTGTCGGACCGCGAACACGTGGTGCAGAGCCACGAGTCGGTCGTGCGCCGCCAGCTCACCTTCGGCTACACCGAGGAGGAGCTGCGGATCCTGCTCACGCCCATGTCGATCATGGGCATGGAACCGCTCGCCTCGATGGGCACGGACACGCCGGTCGCCGCGCTCTCACAGCGTTCCCGGCTGCTCTACGACTACTTCGTGCAGAACTTCGCCCAGGTCACCAACCCGCCGCTGGACGCGATCCGCGAAGAGATCGTCACGTCCGTCAAGCGCGTGATGGGTCCTGAGCAGAACCTGCTCGACCCCGGCCCGGTCTCGTGCCGCCACGTGACGCTGGACTACCCGGTCATCGACAACGACGAGCTCGCCAAGCTCATCCACATCAACGACGACGGCGACCTGCCGGGCTTCGCGTGCACCGTCCTGTCTGGACTGTACGAGGTGGACGGTGGCGGCGAGGCGCTCACGGCGGCGATCGAACGCGTGCGCCGCGAGGCGTCGGAGGCCATCGCGAACGGTGCCCGCACGCTGGTGCTGAGCGACCGCGACTCCGACCACCGCATGGCCCCGATCCCGTCGCTGCTGCTGGTCTCCGCGGTGCACCACCACCTGGTGCGCACCAAGGAACGCCTGCGCGTCGCGCTCGTCGTCGAGTCCGGCGATTGCCGCGAGGTCCACCACGTCGCCGCGCTGCTGAGCTACGGCGCCGCCGCGGTGAACCCGTACCTCGCGTTCGAGACGATCGAGGACCTGATCAGCCAGGGCGCCATCACCGGCGTGCCCGCGCACAAGGCGATCCGCAACTACGTCAAGGCGCTCGTGAAGGGCGTCCTGAAGATCATGTCGAAGATGGGCATCTCGACCGTCGGTGCCTACACCGCGGCGCAGATCTTCGAGGCGGTCGGCCTGTCGAACGACCTGCTGGACGAGTACTTCAGCGGCACGCAGTCCAAGCTCGGCGGCGTCGGGCTGGACGTGCTGGCCGAGGAGGTGGCGCTGCGCCACCGCCGTGCGTTCCCGGACAACCCCACCGACCGCGCGCACCGCAGGCTCGAGGTCGGCGGCGAGTACTCGTACCGCCGCGAGGGCGAGGTGCACCTCTTCACGCCGGAGACGGTGTTCCTGCTGCAGCACGCCACGAAGACGCGCAAGGAGGACGTCTTCCGCCAGTACACGGCGGAGGTCGAGCGCATCTCGCGGCAGGGCGGCACGTTGCGCGGCCTGTTCAAGTTCCGCACCGAGGGCCGCACGCCGATCCCGATCGACGAGGTCGAGCCGGTCAGCTCGATCGTCAAGCGCTTCAACACCGGCGCCATGTCCTACGGCTCGATCTCGGCCGAGGCGCACGAGACCCTCGCCATCGCGATGAACCGGCTCGGTGGCCGGTCGAACTCCGGTGAGGGCGGCGAGGACCGCGAGCGCCTGTACGACCCGGAGCGCCGTTCCGCGGTCAAGCAGGTCGCGAGTGGACGGTTCGGCGTCACGAGCGAGTACCTCGTGAACTCCACGGACATCCAGATCAAGATGGCGCAGGGCGCGAAGCCCGGCGAGGGCGGCCAGCTGCCCGGCTTCAAGGTCTACCCGTGGATCGCGCGCACCCGGCACTCCACGCCGGGCGTCGGTCTCATCTCGCCGCCGCCGCACCACGACATCTACTCGATCGAGGACCTGGCGCAGCTCATCCACGACCTGAAGAACGCGAACGAGCAAGCGCGCGTTCACGTGAAGCTGGTCTCCTCCATCGGTGTCGGCACGGTCGCGGCGGGCGTCGCCAAGGCCCACGCGGACGTCGTGCTGATCTCGGGTTACGACGGTGGCACCGGTGCCTCGCCGATGAACTCGCTGAAGCACGCCGGAACGCCGTGGGAGATCGGCCTCGCCGAGACCCAGCAGACGTTGCTGCTCAACGGTTTGCGCGACCGCATCACCGTCCAGGTCGACGGTGCGATGCGCACCGGTCGTGACGTCGTCGTGGCCGCGTTGCTGGGCGCAGAGGAGTTCGGCTTCGCCACGGCACCGCTCATCGTCGCGGGCTGCGTGATGATGCGCGTCTGCCACCTGGACACGTGCCCGGTCGGCGTCGCCACGCAGAACCCCGACCTGCGCGCCCGCTACACCGGCCAGGCCGACCACGTCGTGAACTTCTTCGAGTTCATCGCGCAGGAGGCCCGCGAACTGCTGGCGGAGCTCGGTTTCCGCACGATCGACGAGGCCGTCGGTCACGCGGAGCTGCTCGACAAGGACGACGCGATCGAGCACTGGAAGACCGCGGGCCTGAACCTGAACCCCGTGTTCGAGGTGCCCGAGACCCCGTACCCGACGGCGAAGCGCAAGATCCGCGACCAGGACCACGGCCTGGACAAGGCCCTGGACCGCACGCTGATCCAGCTCGCCGAGGCGGCGCTGGAGGACGCGCACCAGGTCACCCTCGAACTGCCCGTCCGCAACGTCAACCGCACGGTCGGCACGCTGCTCGGCGCCGAGGTCACCCGCCGCTACGGCGGCGAGGGCCTGGAGGACGACACGATCCGGGTGAAGCTCACCGGGTCCGCCGGCCAGTCGCTCGGCGCGTTCCTGCCGCGCGGCATCACCCTGGAGATGGTCGGCGACGCGAACGACTACGTCGGCAAGGGCCTGTCCGGCGGGCGGATCATCGTCCGGCCGCACGACGACGCGCCGTTCCGCGCCGAGGAGCAGGTGATCGCGGGCAACGTGATCGGCTACGGCGCCACGGCCGGCGAGGTGTTCCTGCGCGGCCGGGTCGGCGAACGCTTCTGCGTCCGCAACTCCGGCGCCCTGCTGGTGGCCGAAGGCGTGGGCGACCACGCGTTCGAGTACATGACCGGTGGCCGGGCAGTGGTGCTCGGGCCGACCGGGCGCAACGTCGCGGCCGGCATGTCCGGCGGTATCGCGTACGTGCTCGACCTGGACCCGTTGTCGGTGAACCAGGAGATGGTGCAACTGCAGCGCCTCAACGCCGAGGACCTGCGTTGGCTCAAGGACGCCATCACCAAGCACCACAAGGCGACGGGTTCCGCCGTCGCCGCGTCGCTGCTCGGTGACTGGACCCGGCGAGCCGGTGCGTTCACGAAGGTCATGCCCGGCGACTTCCAGCGAGTGATGGACGCGATGCGCCTCGCTCGCGCTGAGGGCCGGGACGTCGACCAGGCTGTCATGGAGGCGTCGCGTGGCTGATCCACAGGGTTTCATGAAGTACTCCCGCTCCGACGCGCCGAAGCGTCCGAAGCCGGAACGGTTGCAGGACTGGAACGAGGTCTACCTCCACGAGGAGCCCGCCGAGCGCAACGCCGCCGTGCGCACGCAGGCGACGCGGTGCATGGACTGCGGCATTCCCTTCTGCCACAGCGGAACTGCGGGCTGTCCACTCGGGAACCTGATCCCGGAGTGGAACGACCTGGTGCGCCGCGGCGACTGGGAGCTCGCCTCGGATCGCCTGCACGCCACCAACAACTTCCCGGAGTTCACGGGTCGTCTGTGCCCGGCGCCGTGCGAGGCCGCCTGCGTGCTGTCGATCTCGCACGACGCGGGTGGCGCGGTCGCGATCAAGCGGGTCGAGGAGACCATCGCGGACATGTCCTGGGAGAACGGCTACGTCCAGCCCGCCCAGGCGACCGTGTCCTCCGGCAAGCGCGTCGCGGTCGTCGGTTCCGGACCGGCCGGCCTGGCCGCCGCTCAGCAGCTGACCCGTGCCGGGCACGAGGTCGTCGTGTACGAACGGGACGACCGGCTCGGTGGCCTGCTGCGGTACGGCATCCCCGAGTTCAAGATGGAGAAGAAGGTCCTCGACCGGCGGCTGTCGCAGCTTCGCCGTGAGGGCACCAAGTTCGTGACCGGCTGCGAGGTCGGCGTCGACATCACGGTCGAGCAGTTGCGCGCGGAGTTCGACGCCGTCGTGCTGGCCGTGGGTGCTCTGCGCGGCCGTGACGACAAGACGACGCCGGGCCGTGAGCTCGCCGGTGTGCATCTCGCGATGGACCACCTGGTGCCCGCGAACCGCGCCGTCGAGGGCGACGGCCCGTCCTCGATCTCGGCCGAGGGCAAGCACGTCATCGTCATCGGCGGTGGCGACACGGGCGCCGACTGCTACGGCACCGCGACCCGCCAGGGCGCGCTGTCCGTGACGCAGCTCGACCAGTACCCGATGCCGCCCAACGTGCGCGACGACGACCGCTCGCCGTGGCCCGTGTGGCCGCACATCCTGCGCACCTACCCGGCGCACGAGGAGGCCGGCGAGCGCCGCTTCACCGTGGCGGTTCGTCGCTTCGTGGGTGACGACGACGGCCACGTGCGCTTCATCGAACTGCAGCAGGTGCGGGTCGAGAAGGACTCGTCCGGCCGCCGCTCGGTCGTGCCGCTGTCCGACGAGATCGAGGTCCTGCCCGCGGACATGGTGCTGCTGGCGATCGGCTTCGAGGGCGTCGAGCACATGCGGCTCCTGGACGACCTGGGCATCTCGCTGACCACGCGCGGCACGATCTCGTGCGGCTCCGACTGGCAGACTTCGGCGCCCGGTGTGTTCGTCTGCGGGGACGCGCACCGCGGTGCTTCCCTGGTGGTGTGGGCGATCGCGGAGGGCCGGTCCGTGGCCAACGCTGTGGACAGCTTCCTCACCGGGTCCTCGAACCTGCCCTCGCCCGTCATCCCGAACCAGCTTCCGCTCGCTGTGGTCTGACAACGGCGTCAGATCAGCGGAGAGCAGCATGACGCCCCGGCCGACAACGACGTCGACCGGGGCGTTCGCCTTTCGATAGCGTGCTCGGCGTGGAGAGCGCCTCGGAGTGGCCGTATCAGCCCGTCGGTGACGGGTTCAGGACCGTCGGGTGGGAGTGGATCGGCGGTGAGGTGCGCGAGCGGTACGTCACGGGTCCGCTGGCCGCGGCCGGCTTCGGGTACCTGGCGGAGATCATCGACAGCGTTCTGGCGAGCGGAGTGCGGGATCGGCTGTGGGTGAGCACGGCCATGCACGACCTCACGATCGTGCCCGCGAACGTTGGCCAGTGGGAGTCGATCTTCGTGGTCTCGCCGGCGAACTATCCGTTGCTGCGCGGCCACATGGGGCTCGCCTTCTGGAGCGAACACCGGCGGTGGGAGTACCGGCAGTACAAGGTCGAGGACGCGGTCGAGGCGTTCTGGGAGATGGTCGAGGAGAAGTTCGGCATCACGCGTTAGGCGTGCACGAGTCCCAGCCGACACGCTTGCACACCGCCCGCACCGGTTCGTAGGCCGAGTCGTCCACCTTCGCGTACCCCCACGCCGTGGCGTCGCCGACCGGGCACTCGCCCTGGCAGAACCCGTTGGCGCGCAGGTAGTCCGCGGTGGCCTTCGTCTGCAGGGCCGAGACGATCCGCTGCCGCAACGGCTCAGGCAGATCGTCCGCCACCGCGAGCGGCGCACCGGGGATCGGCTCCGACGTCCAGATCTTCGTCAGCTGCCCCGGCTGGATCTGGCCGCGTTCCACCAGGTGCCGGTCGACCATCTCGTCGAACGCGAACCCGGCGTCGCACTGCTTGTTCGCCACCGCGAGCACGGTGGCCTCGTGGCCGCTGGTGAACACGCGCACGGTGTCGCGCACCGGGTCGATGCCGATGTCCAGCAGTGCCGCGCTCGGGTAGAGGAAGCCGGACGTGGACACGCGGTCGGGGTAGCAGACCTTGCGGCCGCGCAGGTCGGCCAGCGACGAGATGCCCGAGTCGGCGTGGGTGAAGCCGAAGCCGCGGTACGACGGCAGGACGCCCTTCTCCTTGACCTGCGCGGAAATCGGCGTGATGCGGGCGCCGCGCTCGCGGGCCACGACGTAGGACTGCGGGCCGAACGCGCCGATGTCGATGGAGCCGTCGCGCATGCCGTCGATGAGCGCGTCGTAGGTGGTGGGTTCCTGCACGCGGATCTCCACGCCGGTCTCGCGGCGCAGCATGTTGATGATGGGCAGGAACGTCTGCTGCGTCGTGATCGAGCTGGCGGTCGGGATGCCGCTGAACACCAGGGTCTGTTGCGGAGGCGCGGCGTCGCCGGACGACGGCTTGCAGGCGGCGACCAGCAGCAGTACCAGTAGGAAGCGCTTCATCGCTGAGCTCCTGAGCAGGTGTCGCGGTAGGTCAGTTCGGGGAGGTACTGCTGCCACTCCAGCGGGCTCAGGCCACCGCCGGCCACACCGCAGGCGCGCGCCACGACGTCGTCCAGCAGCGCCATGTCCCACAGGACCGTGGTGCCGTCCGAACCGGCGGTCGCGAGGACGGAACCGTTGGGAGCGAACGCGAGGGAGTTCACGGCCATCCGGTGACCTTCGAGCTGACGGCCGACCTGGCGCGGCTGGTTGGGGTCGGTGATGTCCCAGACGAGCGTGCTGCCGGTGGAGGTGCCGGCGACCAGCTTCGTGCCGTCCGGGGCGAAGGCGAGGGCGGTGACTTGCTTGTTCTGACCCAGTGGCTGGCCGATCGGATGCGGGTGGTCGGGGTCGGAGATGTTCCACAGGATCGTCGTGCCGTCGATGCTGCCCGCGGCGAGAACCGTGCCGTCGGAGGAGAACGCGGCCGCGCTCACGCTGTTGTTGTGTCCCGCCAACGGTTTGCCGATCGGCTTGCGAGAGGGGACGTCCCACAGCACCACGGTGTTGTCGCCGCCCGCCGTCGCGTCCACGTTGCCGTGCGAGGCCAACGAGTAGAGCCGGGAGGGCGCCGTTCCTTCGCTGATCTTGCGCGGCTGGTACGGATAGCCGACGTCCCAGCGGATCTGGTGGTTGTCGGACCCCGTGGTGACGAGCGTGTCGGCGCCCTCGAACGCCACGGACTTCACCAGCATGCCGTGCCCGGTCAGCGGTAGCCCGATCCGGCGCGGCCGGTCGGCCATCTCCCACACGATCGCCGGTCCGTGCGTGCTGCCGCTCACCAACCGCAGTCCGTCCGGGGAGAACGCCAGCGACGACACCGCACTTCGTTGCCCCACCAGGGGATCGCCCATCTGGCGTGGCTGTTCGGGCGTGCTGATGTCCCACAGCACCGTGGTGGCGTCATAGCTCCCCGCGGCGAGAACCGCCGAGCCGGGGGAGAACGCGACCGACGAGACGACGCCGCTGTGCCCGGTCAGCCGGGTGTGCGTGCGACGAGCGAGGTGCCACAACGTGGTCGTGCCGTCCGAACCACCGGTCGCCAGCAACGTCCCGTCGGCGCTGAACGCCACCGAGGTCACGGCCTTGCGGACGTTGTCGTTCAGCGGCTCATCGGGAACCGGGTGCTCCGGTGAGCTGATGTCCCACACGACGACGGTTCCGTCGTGACTGCCGGTCGCGATCTTCGTGCCGGAGAACGCGACCGACGAGACCCCGACGCCCTGGCTCTTGAACGGCTTGCCGATCTGCGCCGGCCGCACCCCGAGCGACCACAACGTCGTGGTGCCGTCCGAACGACCGACCGCCAGCAACGTCCGGCTGTCGTCGAATGCCACCGAGGTCACCGGCGGCCCGGGCGGCAGGCGGTGGCGCCGTGATGTGTCCCCGGTGTCCCACAACAACACCGAGCCGTCCGAGCCGCCGATCGCGGCGACGTCGAGCGTCAGCGCCACCGACGCGACCACCGCGCCGGTGCCGGACTCGCGGGACAGCAACCTGGGCCTGTCGGTGAGGTCCCACAGGCCCACCGTGCCGTCCGTGCTGCCGACAATGGCCGTGTGCCCGCTGGGACCGAACGCCACCGCGGACACCATCTCGCCGAACGAGCCGCCGTAGCGCGTGGTCAGCAACGTGTTCACCAGCTCGGTGTTCGTGTCCGAGCTGGGCGCGAGGTCGTGCGCGGTCAGCCCGAGACGCAACGCGAGCTGCGGCGACGAGTTGCGTGCGACCTGTGCCTGCGCGACGAGTGCGCGCGCTGTCGCCGTGTCACGTTCGACGCTCGCGTTGCGCCATTGCAACGCCGCGACGCCCGCCGCTCCAACGGCTGCCACGAGAAACACGGCCAGCCAACTGACCGTGCGGCGACGGTCGTGGCGTCGTTGCCGTTGCAGCAGACGGATGCGGTCGCGGCTCCTCACCAGGAACTTTTGCGCGTTCTCGGACAGATCGTCGTGAGCCACCAACGGTTCGATGGCGGCGAACGTGTCCTCGTTGAGCAGCAGGTGGTCCGCGTTCGCCCCTTCGATCCACTGCGAGGCGTCCAGCTCGACTGACTGCACCGCCCGCAGCCCGATCAGCCGGTCGTCGATCGCGCTCCGCAGCGGTGGCCACACCGTGAACAGCGCCTCGTGCGCCACGCCGATCCAGCGGCCCCGGCTGTCGCCGCTCGCGGTCAGCAGGCGGTGCCGGACGAACACCTCCAGCGCCCGTTGCGCCACCAGGTCGAGCTGGGCCAGGTTGACGCGCTTGCGGGCCGGCCTGCCGGTGCCGTCGAGCGTGGCCAGCGACGCGAGCCGCGAGAGCAGCTCGTCCCTGCTCAGCCCTGTCTCCGTGACGGCGAGGTCCAGCACGTCGTCGGCGTGACGCGCGAGTGCGCCGTGCACGCCACCGAGGTGCTCGTACCGTTCGCTGGAGAGCGTTCCTCCTCTGGGGACGTTCATCGCCAGGTGCTGCAACGTGAACGCGAGCATCGGCAGCGCCTCGCCGCTCTCGGTGTCCTCCACGAGCCGGGCCACGAGCTCGGGGTGCACCTTCAACCCGGCCACGCGGGCCGGCCCGGTGATGACGACGTTGAGCACCTCGCGCGCGAGTGGCGCCAGCACGTAGCTGCCGATGTGGACGCCGGCCAGTTCGGGCAAGGTGCGCAGGTCGTCCAGGAACTCCGACCGCAGCGTGGCGATCACCCGCACGTTGTCGCCGAGCGCGTCCTTGAGCAGCGTCGCGACGGTCTGCCGGTCGCTCTCGCCGGCCCGCGTGAAGAGCTCCTCGGCCTGGTCGATGGTGATCAGCAACCGGCGGTCCTCGTCGACCAGCTCCGCGGCCACACCGCGCAGCCCGTCGCGGAGCAGTCGGTCGCGGGCCTCCTGCCTGGACCAGTCGAGGCCGACGCGTTCGGCGGTCTTGCGCGCCGAGCGGGACAGCGCGTCCAACGGGTCGCTGCCCGGCAGCCACGGCGGCATGACGAGCCAGCGCGGGTCGTCCGCGAGCTGGGCCAGCAGACCGGCCCTGACCAGCGACGACTTGCCGCACCCCGAGGGTCCGACGACGGTGAGGATCCCCGGGCCGCGGCGCACCTTGCGGGCCAGCGCGCGGGTTTCCTGGTCGCGGCCGAAGAACACCGCGCTCAACGACGTCGTGAACGCGTCCAGGCCGGGGAAGGGCTCCTGGTCCTTGGCGAGCTTGCGGCCACCGGCGTCGAACTGCCGCAGCGCCCTCTCCAGGTGCTCCCGCGCGGTGGCGTGCGGGATGTGGTTGAGGTGCGGGATCAGGCGGTGGATGACGCTTTCCCCGGCCTGCACGGGCAGCAGCAGGCAGCCCAGCGCGTCCGCGATCGCGACCTCGGCGGTGCACCAGCTCGACGCGATCGAGGCCTCGCTGACGACGCACACCACGGCGTCCGCGCGCCGCAGCTCGTGGTGCAGGCGCTCTCTCCAGGCCTCGCCCACGCGAATGCCGTCTTCGGGGTGGACTTCGAGGAACGTCTCGTGGTCGCCGTCGAGCCAGTCACGGATCTGCCTCGCGATCGCCACGTCCTGCGTTGCGTGGCTGATGAACACCCTCGCCACGACGGCCTCCTTCGACAGTCGGTCACCGATTGTGCACAGCAGGGTTGGGGCGGGTACCGGTTGTCCTTGTATTGGCACCTCTACAACGCAGTGGCGGTTGCTCGCCGCATACGTACGTCTCCGTGAAACTCGAATCTCTTTCGAGTGAATCTGCTCCTGAATGCGGGCGAACTCAGTCTCGGATATCGCGAAGGTTGTCCACTTCGGGCGAAACTGGTAGCTGTAGATCAACTCGGTCGGGGGGTGAGCATGCGCAGCGTTCTGCTCGCTGTCGTGATCGCCCTGTGCGCCGTGCTGGCACCGGCGGTCACGCCCGTGCCGATCGGCGCGCCGCCGCCGAAGTCGAAGACCTCCGTGCCCAAGGAGGAAGCACCCCGCGAGGAGCGTGAGACGAGCCGGTTGCGCCTCAAGGCCGCCGCCGTCGAGCGGGTGTCCAGGTTGGTCATGCCGTCGCTCGTGGCCGAGTTCGCGCACCGTCTCGCGCCCGCTGTCGTGCTCGTGTCCGCCGTCGAACCGATAGTCGTCTGGCGCACACCCCCTGCACTGCAGGTGTTCCGAAACTGATCCTGGTCGCCCCCACCGGATCGAACCGAACACTTTTCCTTAGCAGTGAGGAATTCCATGGACTTCCATCGCTTTGTTCAGCATGCCCGCGCACACGCCAAGTCGCGTTCCCAAGCGGCAGGACGACGTCTCGCGGCCGGCCAGCAGCCGACGACGATGTTCATCACGTGCGCCGACTCGCGCATCGTCACGGCCGAGATCACCGGTGCGGAACCGGGATCGCTCTTCGAGCTGCGGACCGCGGGCAACGTCATCCCGCCGTACTCGCTGACCGCGCCGTCGGGCGAGATGGCCACGATCGAGTTCGCGGTGCTGCAGCTCGGGGTCAGCGAGATCGTCGTCTGCGGCCACTCGCACTGCGGCGCGGTCGCTGGCCTGAACGGCGCGGCGATCGACCACCTGCCGGCGATGCGGGGATGGTTGCGGCCCAGGCACAAGGCTCGGCAGCCGGATGACCCGGCGATGCGCTCGGAGGGGCAGGAACACGTCCGCGCGCAGCTGCAGATCCTGCTGGAGTACCCGTTCGTGGCTCAGCGCGTCGCCGACGGCTCGTTGCGCGTGCACGGCTGGTTCTACGACATCGAGACCGGCGAGGTCTCGGCGGGCTCCGAGCACGCTTTCCTGCCGCTGTAAGGGAAGAGGTACTGGGCCGACCTCGGTGCGTCGGTCGTGGTGTTCCTCGTGGCGCTGCCGCTGTGCGTGGGTGTGGCGGTGGCGTCCGGGGTGCCGGCCGAGCTCGGCATCGTGACCGGAGTGGTCGGCGGCGTCGTCGTCGGCCTGCTGCCGGGCAGCACGATGCAGGTGAGCGGACCGGCCGCCGGGCTGACCGTGCTGGTGGCGGATGCCGTGGGAAAGCACGGGATCCAGGCTCTCGGCGTGATCGTGCTGGGCGCCGGGGCACTGCAGATCCTGCTGGGCTTGGCCAGGTGCGGGCGGTGGTTCCGCGCGATTTCCCCGTCGGTGGTGCAGGGCATGCTCGCCGGTATCGGGTTGGTGCTGGTGTCCGGTCAGCTCCTACACCTGGCGGTCTCCCCGGTGGCGCTCGCTCTCGGGCTGCTCACCGTCGTGATCATGCTGTCGTGGCAACGGACTCCGTTGCGCGTCGTGCCGGGCGTGCTGGTGGGTGTGGTCGTGTGCACCGCGCTGGCTTCGGTGTTCGCGTCGCCGGTGGCGCGCATCGACGTCGGCGAGCTGTCGGCGGACGTGCACCTTCCGGACTTCTCGTTGCTGAGCTCCGGAGTTCTCGGCACCGCGGTGGTGTTCGCGCTCGTCGCCTCGGCGGAGAGCATGTTCAGCGCTGCCGCCGTCGACCGCATGCACACCGGTCCGCGCACGCGCTACAACCGTGAGCTGGTCGCGCAGGGCGTGGGCAACACGATCTGCGGCCTGCTCGGGGCGTTGCCGATGACGGCGGTGATCGTGCGCAGTTCGGCCAACGTGACGGCTGGTGCTCGCACTCGGGCCGCACGGGTGCTGCACGGTGTCTGGCTGCTGCTGTTCGTGGTGCTGCTGCCGGGGTTGCTGACGTTGATCCCGGTCGCCGTGCTGGCCGCGGTGCTGGTGCACGCCGGGTGGAAGCTGCTCGGTCTCCAGCAGGTGGTCACGCTGTTGCGCACGGACAGGGCGGAAGGTTTCGTGCTGGTCCTGACCGCCGGCCTGATCGTGGCCACGGACCTGCTGACCGGCACGGTGGCGGGTCTGCTCGCCGCCGTGGTGAAGACGGCCTGGGACGTGTCCAGGCTGTCGGTCGTCGAGACGCCCGAAGGGGTCGCGCTGCGCGGCAACGCGACCTTCCTGAGGCTGCCCCGGTTGCTGGACGCGCTGGATCGCGTCGACCGGGAGCACGTCCGCATGGACCTGAGCGGGGTCAGGCACCTCGACCAGGCCTGCGGACAGGCGATCGACCAGTGGGTCGACGAGTCGCGCCGGGCGGGCAGGACCGTCGAGCTGGTCGGGAGGTAGGAATCGGCGCCGCGGCCGTGGGGGTCGCGGCCGCGGCGCCTCTATTCAGTTGGTCCTGGTGAGCAGTGCCCAGTCGGCCACTAGTGGCTCGTGAACTGCCCGCGAACGGCTCCACCCGGGAACGGGCCCGTGTGCAGGTTCGAGTAGAAGTCCTTCGGCGACTTCTTCAGCGCGTCCAGCGTGGCCTTGTCCGCGGTGGCCGTGCCCGAGACCGCGAAGATGCCGTTCGGCACCGCCGTGCCGAAGAACGTGATCTTCACCGGGCCGTTGACGCCCTTGGCGCCCTGGTGGACGTGGCCGAGCGTCGGCGCGTCGATGTTCACCCACGCCAGCGAGAAGTCGACACCGCTACCGGAAGGCTGCACGAACGTGACGGCCTGACCGTCCGGGTCGCCGACCTTCGGGCCACCCTGCACCGGCACCTCGTTGCGGCCGTTGGAGAACGCGCGGACCTTGCCGCCCTTGATGATGTCGAGCGGGTTGACGTGCTTGCCGAGCGGCTTGAGCTGGGCGCGGACGGCACCGCCGGGCTTCTCGGTGCTGTGCAGGTTCACGTAGAAGCCCGCGGGGTTCTTGCGGATGTCGTCAGCGAGCTTCGGGTCGATCACGGTCTGGCCGGCCGCCGCGGACAGCGTCTCCGGCATGGGCGTGGCGAAGAGGCCGACCTTCACCGGGCCGTTCTGACCGGCCACGCCCTGGTGGATGTGGCCGAGGGTGAGCTGAGACGTCTTCTTCCACTCGACCGCGAAAGTCACGCGATCGCCGCGGACCTCGACCAGCGCCTTCGCTGAGGCGTCCTCGTCGCCCACGGCCGGACCACCGGCCGTCGGGACCTCCTGCTTGCCGTCCAGGTCGGCCGAGAAGAACGCCGGCTGGCCCTTGACCGGCGCGGGAGCGGGCTGGGTGGGGTTGGGCGCAGGGTTGGTGGGTGCGGGGTTGTGGCCGCCGTGCTCGTCACCGTGGCCACCGTCGGCCTTCGTGGCGGTCGGCTTGTCCTTCGAGCCACCGGCGTCGATGTTCAGCGTCGGACCGTCGGCGGTGAAGTTCTGGAAGACCGAGCCGCCGTTCTTGACGACCACGCGGACCTCGATCGGTCCCTTGTTCGGCTTGACGGTGAAGGTGCGCGACTCGCCCTTCTTGGCGCCGTCCAGGCAACGACCTTCCAGGACGTCGGCCGCGCAGAAGGTGGCCTCGTAGCCGGCCTGGTTCGTGATCTTCACGGTCACGGCGTCCTGGGCAGCGGACGCCGGCGTCACCACGGTCAGCCCAAGTGCGGCGCCCAGAAGGCATGCGGCAGCGACAGTTTTGTTGCGAGACATGGGATGTACTCCAAGGCTCCTCAGTGGGAGTCGGGGGGTCTGGCGGACCCGACACCACCAACACGGACCCCGGCGCGGATCGGTTCAAAGAAAGTTCGTTAGTGAACCGAACGACGTCCGCCCACGTGTCGACGGTGGAACAGGGACGACCACTTGGAGACGAAGATGCGCGCACGTATGGGAATTCTGCTGCTGCCGGCACTGCTCGCGGGACTCGCTGCCTGCGGAAACGAGGCGCCGCAACAGGTTGCCCAGCAGGAGACGCCCGCCAGGACCGAGGTGAAGGTCGCGCAGTCCGACCTCGGCCCGATCCTGGTCGACCAAACGGGACGGACGCTCTACGCATTCACCAAGGATGAAAACAAGTCCAGCTCGTGCGACGCCGACTGCATCGCCGTCTGGCCCGCCCTCACCACGCAGTCCACAGTGGACGCCAAGGACGGCGCGGACATGGCGCTGGTCTCCCGGGTCGACGAGAGCTCGCAGGCCGTGTACGGAAAGTGGCCGCTCTATTACTACGTGGGAGACCAGGTCGCCGGTGACCTGAACGGCCAGGGCGTCGACGACGAGTGGTTCGCGATCGCTCCGGACGGCAAACTCGTAAAGAAGAACTGATGAACACTAGGCCGTTCGGGTGTATCCGGCTAACGGTCCTGTGGCATGTGTCGACCCTGCAGATGAACCAACAGGGGGCGACACATGACCAGCGCAGGTTTTGACGCGAAGTTCCTCGGCACCGCCGCGGGGCTCCCGGTGCTGACCGACTCGGGCGCCGGCGACGCGGTCCAGCTCGACGGCTCGACCACGATCGACTACACGCACTTCTCGCTCGCGTTGAGCAAGACGCGCAAGTTCGCGATCTGGGTCGCGTGGAACATCGACGGCGGCGAGATGAAGGCCCTGAGCCGCAGCAACATCCCGTTCATCAAGGACCCCCGGATCCCGGCGCAGTTCCAGACCGGCGACGAGCTCTACCGCGACAACAGGCTCGACCGCGGGCACCTCGCGCGCCGTGCGGACCTGTGCTGGGGTCCGAAGCCGGAGGCGCAGAGGGCGAACAAGGACTCGTTCTTCTTCACGAACATCACGCCGCAGATGGACGACTTCAACCAGAGCACCAAGGAAGGGCTCTGGGGCCGGCTGGAAGACGCGGTGCTCGAAGACGTCGACGTCGACAACCTCAAGGTCAGCGTCTACGGCGGCCCTGTCTTCAACGCCGACGACAGGGTGTTCCGCGGCGTGCCGATCCCGCGTGAGTTCTACAAGGCGATCGCGTTCGTGGTGGACGGCGAGCTGCGCTGCAGCGCGTTCCTGCTCACGCAGAACCTCGTCCTGGCCGAGGCGCTCGACCTGGACGAGTTCCGCGTGTTCCAGGTGTCGGTGGCCGAGCTGGAGAAGCGCGTGAGCTTCACGTTCCCGGCCGAGTTGCACGCCGCCGACACGGCTTCCGTCCAGCTGCTCGACGAGGAAGACCGCAAGCCGCTGGGGAGCCTCGCCGACATCAGGTGGTGACGCGAACCCCTGGCAGCTCCTGACGCAGTTCCTCCAGCCGCTGCACCGACTCCGGCTGGTGCACGACGAGGTGCTCCAACGCCGGCAGCACGCGCAGGTCGTGCGCCGGCGGCAGGCCGAACACCTCCAGCGTCGTGATGGTCGGCCACCGCTGCAGCCCCGCCAGCGAGTAGGGCGGGCGGTGGTCGATCGCCAGCTCGCGCAACGCGGGCAACGACGGCAGCGCGGCCAGCCCGTCGTCGATCGCCGAGTCGCGGATCTGCAGGCGCCGCACCGAACCGCCCTCCAGGGAGTCCAGCTCGACCCGGCTGAAGTGCAGGTGCAGCTCGTCGAGGTTCTTCACCGGTGACAGGTCGATCCGCCCGAGCGGGCGGCACCGGCTCATGTGCAGCTCCCTCAGGGAACGTGAGCCAGCCAGCGGCGTGAGGTCGCGCATGACCTCGTTCTGCCACAGCTCCAGCCGGTGCAGCGACGGCATCGCGCCCAGCGGGTCGAGCGGGTTGATGTTGCCGATGCAGCGCACGTACCGCAGCTTCGACAGGTGCATGATGAACTGGATCCGGTGCCAGCCGCGAACGTCCACCCTGCGGTCGCCGAAGTCCACTTTGGACAGCACCGTCTTGGCGTAGTTCTCCGCGTCCGGCGTGTTCCGCCACGCCCGCAGCAGCTCGTCGATCACCATCGCGTGGTCCACCGCCACGAACTCGGCGATCCGTTCCCACGCGCCCTCGCCGCCGATGTTGGCCAGTGTCCGCACGATGTACGCGGCCTCCTCGGTGGCTTCGGGGCCGGGCAGGAGATCCACGACGAACGAGCCGGCCTCGGACAACGCGTCGGCGTGCGCGAAGCTCTTCGGCGGGATCAGCGAGGCGGCGGCGGACGTGACCTGCGCCCGCGCGGTCTCCGGTTCGATCACGTCGGCCTGCTCGAGGCACGCCAGCGCGAGCAGCCGCAGCTTGTCCCGTCCGCGCTCGTCCTTGCGCGTGTCGTCGTTGCCCGCCAGCAGTTCCATCAGCACGCGGGCCCGTTCGCGTGGGCGGGCGTGCGCGACGGCCATCACCACGACGTCGTGCCACTCGTCGAGATGTGCCCTGTCCACCAACAGGTTCAGGTCACCCGCGTCCACGACCTCCTTGGCCGCCAGGTAGTCGCGGAAGGTCCGGTGCACGAACTGCACGCGTTCCGACGAGACCTCCCGCAGCAGCCCGGCCCGTTCGAGCAACCGCTGCATCGCGTCGTGCGGGTCGATCTCGTGCGACCGCAGCCCGCGCATCGCGTTGCCGAGCCGGTGCACGGCTTCCTCGCGCGGCACCATCAGCTCCCGGTTGCGCACCAACGAGTACGCGAACCGTTGCAGCAGAACGAGCTGTTCCTCCTTGGAGAACGACGGCAGCGCGAGCCCGCGGTCCTCGTCCCACCGCACCAGCAGCAGGTCCAGCGCCGCCTCGTACAGCGACCGCCGATCGCGGGGCAGGTGCATGTTCCGGTCCTGGTGCAACGCGCACAGCAACCCGGCCAGCAACGGGCTCGACGCCAGCCGCCTCAGGTCGGGCCGCTTGGCCAGCGTCGCCACCAGCCGTGCCTCGCACTCGGTCAGCCACACCCGCGCGTCCCTGGTCAGCCCCGGTTCGTCGCGCGCGGCGGTGTGCCAGGCCTCCACGAAGTCGCGCACACCCTTGTCGCTCAACGGCAGCAGGTCGAACGTCTCGAAGCCGACGTCCTCCAGCCAGTCCTCGGGGACGGCCGCCGGACGGGTCGTGATCGCGTACCGGGCGTCCGGATAGGCGTTGACGAGCTGCACGAGCCACAGCCGTGCCTCGGCTCGCCGCTCCCACACCAGCTCGTCCACGCCGTCGACGAGGACGAGCGCGCGCCCTTCCTTGAGCCGCGCGGTGACCCACCCGGCCGGCTTCTCCTCCTCGATCATCGAGGCGGTCGACGAGATGAACTCCTCCGGCTTCGGCAGCGTCGTGTACTGGCGCAGCGGCACGAAGAACGGCACCAGCCCGAGCCACTCGTTGCCCGAGGTCCGCGTCTCGCCCAGCGCGTTCATCGCGAGCCAGCGCAGGAACGTCGTCTTGCCCGCGCCCGCACCGCCCCTGATCAGCACCCTCGTGGTGTCCGCCAGCGCGGCCGCCACCGGCAGTCCGGCGCCGGTCAGCTCGTCGGTGTCGCCGACCCGTGCGACCGCCAGCGACACGTACGAGCTGTCGAACGAATGCCTGCGCGGCGCCCGTCCGCGCGACACCCCGAACAGCTCCAGCCCGCCCAGCGAGTGCGCGACCTGGTCGGCGTAGCGGTCCTCGAAGTCCCGGTGCGACGACGTCAGCGCGAGTTGCTGCTGGTCAGCGAGTCGCGCCACGGCGTCGGCGGTCGCCCGGCCCATCCGGAACATCTCCACCGCGAGCCGCCGCGCGTACTCCGGCTGCGACCACACCAGCTCGACGACGGCGACGCACACCCGCAGCAGCAGCGCGTCGTACACGGCCGTGGCCAGGTCGGACAGCCCTGCGGCCCGGCGGATCTGCTCCGACTTGGACATCACGTAGGCGCGCAACGACTCGGGCGTCAGCATCACCCGCAGCGCCTCGTCCTCGCGCAACGGCAGCGCGACCTCGAGGGACTCGCGCACCGCGTCCACAGCGGCCTGCCACTCGTGCTGCTCGACGGTGCTCAGCTCACCGCGGGCGAGCTCACTGCTGACCCGCTCGACCAGCGGTCCCGGCCTGGTCAGCTCGCGCTGGCGCTTCTTGTCCCTGGAGCCTTTGTGCACCACGTCGAAGAGACCGACCAGAACGCGTTCCAGCACGGTCTCCAGCACCATCAACAGCCCGGCGGAAAACGGATCGGCCACCCTTCCAGTATCAGTACCTGATCACCAGTCGAACCGGAACTTCACCAGCTGTTCATACGGGCACAGCGACCTTGCGGAGGTGACTGATGGCGAACTCGCGCGTCGAGCCGTCCTCGCAGTCCGCCGTGAGCACGCCTTCGAGGTGCTTGCCGGGCGTGATCACGTGCGTCTCCAGCTGCCGCGGCCCGCTCGCGTACTTGATCTCCACAGGGCGGCCGTCCACCAGCGCCGACGCCAGGATCAGCACTTCCTCGTCGCGCAGGAACACGTTCTGGTCCCGCAGCATCCGCGCCGCGCTGGCCCGTGGCGTGCCCCTGCCGACGGCCGGGCGTTCCTGCTCGACCAGCCGGAGCGCGAGCTGGGTCAGCTCCAGGTCGTCCAGCTCGGCCCGCCACCATCCGTCCTGCCTGCGCTCACCCCTCGCCGGTGCCCGCCGCCGTTCCATGTGCTCCACAATGGACTGATCACCCGCGTCGAGCCCGGTCGGCGCGTAGCCGGCCCTGCGCAACGCCGTCAGCGTCTCGGCCATCGGTTGCGCGGACGCCAGCACGGTCGGCGCGAGGAACCGCAGCTTCAGCGACGCCAGCCGCTTCGACTTGACGATCTCCTGCAACAACATCGGATCCTCGGCCCGCACACAGCTCGCCACCTCGGTCACCGTCAGATGCCCGTGCCGCCGCGCCACGTCCTGCACCTGGTACACGATCACCTGCGGCAACGGCGATTCCGACACGGCCGCGAGCTTCGCGATCACCTCGTCCGCGGTGAGCCCGCCGTCCAGCGCACGCCGCACCGACCCGGCGGACAGTCGCCACACGCGCGCGGCGTCGTTGTCCTCCAGATCTGCCACCAGGTTCAGCGTCGTGCCGAGCTCCGGCGACGGCAGCCCGTTCACCACCGCCGTCATGTCCGTCTGGAACGCGGCCTTCTCCGCGGCCGGCGGCATCAGCTCGGCAGCCGCGGCGTCGGTGTCGCCGCTGTTCAGGACCGCGGTGCCCAACGGCGTGAGCGCGCCGCCCGCGATCAGCCCCAGCGACTCCATCTCGCTCATCACCGCGGCCGTCGCACGCGGGTCGTGCACCGCAGGCCGCTCCCACACGAGGTCGGCGACCAGTTCGTCGATGTCGGTGAAGGCTTCCTCCCGCGAGAACCGCTCCAGCGCGGTGCGCCTGAGCGCCAGCCCGGCCGCTCCGGTGTAGTCGCGCAACGCCGCCCGCGCCTGGTCCGGCTCGGGCCGCCAGTCCATCCGCCGCCATGCGTTGACCAGCGCCGCGAGCCTCGCTCCCGGACGCGACCCGAGCCACGAGTCCGCGTGCTTCGTCGGCAGCAGCCGGGAGCGTTCGATGCCGATCAGCTGCGCCTCGACCGCGAGCTCCAGCCACAACCGCAGCACGCCGTCCGCGACCCGCAGCGCCCGCGCGACCCGTCGAATCTCGACAGTCGCGACGCCACCGGTGTAGCGGGCGTCGAAGCTGTCCTGTTCGCAGTGGGCCAGCAGCCGCGCGACACCGTCCACAGTGGACATCGCGGCGACGACAGGAGAGGTCGTGGACGCCTTGCGCTTGGCCGGTGTCCTCGGTCGTAACGTGAGCTGGTCGCGTTCGGCGCCGTTCGCCCGCACCGAGTTCACCGCGATGAGCCTGGCCCCGTCCGGCCACGCCAGCGCCCGTTCCTTGAGCTGCGCGAAAGCCCGTTCGAAGTCGCTCGTCGAGCAGTGCAGCTCAGCGCACACCGTGTCGATCGAGCCGGTGTTGCCCTGGGCCACGATCGCGCCGAGCACGTCGAGCGCGCCCTGGTCCAGTGTGTCCTCGGCGAGGTGCACCGAGTCCGAGTCGGTGAGCTGCGTCGCCAAGTCCTTCAACGTGCGGATGTAGCGGTCCGCCACGTCACGGCGGTGCACCAGTAGAGCGGCCACCTCTTCGGGCTCGAGGGTGTGAAGCCAGGTCGCGAGCGCGTTGATACGGCGGGCCATTCATCTGATTATGGCCCTGATTGTGTGCGCTCAAACGAATTTCACGCTCATGGGCGATCGGCCTAGGCTGACTCGGTGACGTTCAGCGGTTTCGGCGAGTACGCCATCGACTTCTACGACGGCCTCGAACTGGACAACTCGAAGGCCTACTGGGACGACAACAAGGAGACGTACCTGCGCGACGTGAAGGCGCCCATGGAGGCGCTGCTCGCCGCGCTGGAGAAGGAGTTCGGCGAGGGCAAGGTGTTCCGGCCGTACCGCGACGTGCGGTTCTCCAAGGACAAGACGCCCTACAAGACGCACTGCGGCGGCGTCGTCGAAAAGGGTCGCGGCGGCGGTGCCTACTACACGCAGGTGAGCTCGGAGGGGCTGGTGACCGGTGGCGGTTCGTACCACATGGCCCCTGACCAGCTCGCCCGTTACCGCGCCTCGGTCGACGCCCACGGCGTGCTGCTGCGCAAGATCATCGACAAGCTGCTCAAGCAGGGCTGGCAGCTGCACGGCGACGTGATGAAGTCGAAGCCGCGCGGGTTCGCCGACGACCACCCCCACCTCGACCTGCTCAAGCACCGGTCGATCTGGGTGCGCAAGGTCTGGGAGCCCGACGACGTGCTGCACGAGCCGGGGTGCCTCGACCGGGTGCGCAAGTCGTGGCGGCAGCTCAAGGAGTTCAACGCGTGGTGCGAGGACCACGTCGGCGTGAGCGAATCGCCGCGGCGATAGCCCAGCCCAGGCCGATCCCGGCCACGTCCACCAGCGCGTCGAGCACGTCACCGCTGCGGTGAAGAGGCGTGATGAGGGCTTGGAGGACCTCCGAGACGGCCGCGTAGAGGACCAGCCAGACCAGAATGCGAGAAATCTTCGCGTAAAGGCCGGTGAACGCCAGCAGCGCGAACAGCAGCGTGTGAATGACCTTGTCCGTGCCGGGCGGGGCGGTCGGCACACCTGACTCAGGGGTGAACAGCACGACGACGCTGAGCAACGCTGCGATCACGAACGGGAGTACTCGACCCATGGTCCGAACATTACTGAGTGGTAGTTCGGGATCGGTCCAGGAACGAGGTCTACTCTCTCTAGACGTGAGTCGACGCGCAAAGATCGTCTGTACCCTCGGTCCCGCCACTGGCACGCCGGACAAGGTCCGCGACCTGGTAGCGGCCGGTATGGACGTGGCCAGGATGAACTTCAGCCACGGCAGCCATGCCGACCACAAGCAGGTCTACGACATGGTCCGCGCGGCAGCCGACGAGTCCGGCCGCGCCGTGGGCATCCTCGCCGACCTCCAGGGCCCCAAGATCCGCCTCGGCCGGTTCGCCGCGGGCCCTGTCGACTGGAACACCGGCGACGTGGTCCGCATCACCGTCGAAGACGTCGAAGGCACGCACGACCGCGTGTCGACGACCTACAAAGAGCTCGCCAAGGACGCCAAGGTCGGCGACCGCCTGCTCGTGGACGACGGCAAGGTCGGTCTCGTGGTCGTCGACGTCGAAGGTTCCGACGTCGTGTGCGAGGTCACCGAGGGCGGGCCTGTCAGCAACAACAAGGGTCTCTCGCTGCCCGGCATGGACGTCTCCGTGCCCGCGCTGTCCGAGAAGGACATCGAGGACCTCGAGTTCGCGCTCTCGCTGGGCGTGGACTTCATCGCACTGTCGTTCGTGCGCTCGCCCGCGGACATCGACCTGGTCCACCAGATCATGGACCGCTCGGGCAGCAAGCGCCTCCCGGTGATCGCGAAGATCGAGAAGCCGGAGGCCGTGGACAACCTCGAGGCCATCGTCCTCGCGTTCGACGGCGTCATGGTCGCCCGCGGTGACCTGGGCGTCGAGTTGCCGCTGGAGCACGTGCCGCTGGTGCAGAAGCGAGCGATCCAGATCGCCCGCGAGAACGCCAAGCCGGTCATCGTCGCGACCCAGATGCTCGACTCGATGATCACCAACTCCCGTCCGACCCGCGCCGAGACGTCCGACGTCGCGAACGCGGTGCTGGACGGCGCGGACGCCCTGATGCTGTCCGGTGAGACCTCGGTGGGCCGCTACGCCATCGAGTCCGTGCAGACCATGGGCCGCATCATCGAGGCCGTCGAGACCGAGTCGGTCGTCGTGCCGCCGCTGACCCACGTTCCGCGCACCAAGCGCGGCGTGATCTCCTACGCGGCCCGCGACATCGGCGAGCGCCTCAACGCCAAGGCGCTGGTCGCCTTCACGCAGTCCGGTGACACGGTCCGCCGTCTGGCCCGCCTGCACACGCACCTGCCGCTGCTGGCGTTCACGCCGGAGCCGGCGGTGCGCTCGCAGCTCGCGCTGACGTGGGGCACCGAGACGTTCCTGGTCCCGCGTGTGGAGTCGACGGACGAGATGGTCCGCCAGGTCGACACGTCCATGCTGGAGATCGGCCGCTACTCCGCCGGTGACCTCATGGTGGTCGTGGCCGGATCGCCTCCCGGCACCATCGGGTCGACGAACCTCATCCGGGTGCACCGCCTGGGCGAGGACGACCACGCGTAGCGCGTGTTCCGGCTCTCAGCCGGGTCTGTCGTGATGCCGGCCCCGCGCCCTCATACTGGAGGGAGCGGGGCCGGTGCCTTGCTGAGATCTTGAAGACGATCGTGCCGCTAGGGAGAGTTCTGCCGTGACTGAGGCCGCCCGTGCCGCTGCTTTGTCGCCTTCGGGCCTGAGCGGCCAATCCGCAGTGGACGACCTGGTCGCGTTGCTCGACCTGGAACGCATCGAGGAGAACATCTTCCGAGGCGTGTCGCCCGCCGAGTCGCCGGTGCGCGTCTTCGGTGGCCAGGTGGCGGGCCAGGCTCTCGTGGCCGCCGGTCGCACCGTGCCCGTCGAACGCCGCGTGCACTCGCTGCACTCGTACTTCATCCGGCCCGGCGACCCGCGCGTGCCGATCGTGTACGAGGTGGACCGCATCCGGGATGGACGGTCCTTCACCACTCGGCGCGTCGTCGCCGTGCAGCACGGCAAGGCGATCTTCACCCTGTCCGCCTCGTTCCAGTTGGAGGAGCAGGGCAACGAGCACTCGTCCGAGATGCCTGCCGTGCCTTCGCCGGAGTCGCTGCCGACGTGGAGCGAGCAGGCCGAAGGGTACCTGCTGCACTCGTCGAAGTTCCCGCGGCCGATCGACGTGCGGTACGTCACCGAGCCGCCGTGGGAGTCGCGTGAGGACGGTCCGGGCGAGGCCGCGTCGCGCGTGTGGATGAAGGCGGACGGCAAGCTGCCGGACGACCCGATGCTGCACATCTGCGTGATGACCTATGCCTCGGACATGACGTTGCTGGACGGGGTTTTGGCCAAGCACGGCGTTTATTGGGGCCTGGACAAGGTTCTGGGTGCGTCTTTGGACCACGCGATGTGGTTCCACCGGCCGTTCCGCGCCGACGAGTGGCTGCTCTACGACACCTCTTCGCCTTCTGCCTCGGGGAACCGCGGACTGGCGACCGGCCGGTTCTTCTCGCAGGACGGTCAGCTGGTGGCGACCGTCGTGCAGGAGGGCCTGATCCGGGTGCTCAAGTCGTCCACCTGACGGACTGAGAAAAATCCGGGCCGGACGGAAACCTTTCCGGCAGCAGCGGCAACCAGGTGCTGAAGACGATCGAGCCCTGGGAGTTGCTGCGATGAAGAAGTCCGCGTCCACATCGGACCGGCGGCGGAAACCCACCCGCCACCGCAGGACGATCGCCCTGGCGTTGAGCGCCTCGGCGGTCGCCGGGTCCTGCCTGTCCTACGTGCTGTTCACGAAGGACTCGGACGCGGTGGCCGTGGACGCCGCCGCCTACTACCAGTTCGTCTCCGCGAGCAGCGGCAACGCGCTGGACGTGGCGGGCGGGGACGGCGCCGACGGTGTGCGGATCCAGCAGGAGCAGCCCGCCACCGGGTCCGCCAGCCAGCAGTGGCGGGTCAGGCCGGCGGGAGAGGGTTTCTACCAGCTGGTCAACCACAACAGCTCGAAGGTCCTCGGTGTGCGGGACACCGGCGTCGAGCAGCAGTCGGACACCGGGGCGCCCTCCCAGCAGTGGAAGATCAGCGAAGCTGGCGACGGTGATGTGAAGATCGTTTCGCGGGGTAGCGGGATGGTGCTGTGCGTGAACGACGGCCCTGACGCCCAGGCCGTCGTGCAGGCCGCCGACCAGGGCGGTGCCGGGCAGCGGTGGAAGCTCGCGAAGGCGGCCGCTCCCGCCACGCCCAAGCCTCCGGCCGTGATCGCGCAGCCGAAGCCTTCGCCGGCCACGTCCGCCGCACCGTCCACATCGGTCCCCGCGGCGTCCGGCAAGTACTCCTGGCGCAACGTGCCGATCGCGGGTGGCGGGTTCGTCACCGGGTTCGTCTTCAACACCGGCCGCAAGGACGTGTTGTACTCGCGCACCGACATGGGTGGCGCGTACCGCTGGGACGCCAAGGCGGGCCAGTGGATCCCGCTGACCGACTGGGCCGGGGACTGGAACCTGCTGGGCATCGAGAGCATGGCGACCGACCCGGTCGACCCCGAGCGCCTGTACCTCGCGACCGGCACCTACACCAACGAGTGGGCCGGCAACGGCTCGATCCTGCGCTCGACCGACCAGGGAAAGACGTTCCAGCGCACCAACTTGCCGTTCAAGCTGGGCAGCAACGAGGACGGCCGGTCCATGGGCGAGCGGCTCGTGATCGACCCCGCCGACCACGGCACGCTGTACCTCGGCACCCGCAAGAACGGACTGTGGCGCAGCACCGACTACGGGGTGACGTGGAGCCAGGTCTCGAGCTTCCCCGTCAAGGACGGCGGCAGCAGCGGTGTCGGCCTGTCCTTCGTGACCTTCGGGCCGGCCGGCAGCAAGACGATCTATGTGGGTGTCGCCGACAAGACCACGTCGCTGTACCGCTCGACCGACGGCGGCGGCACGTGGCAGGCCGTGCCCGGTCAGCCCACCGGGTATCTGCCGCACCACGGCGTCCTGTCCGGTGACGGCACGCTGTACCTGACCTACACCGACGTTCCCGGGCCGAACGGCGTCAAGGCCGGATCGGTGTGGAAGTACACGCCGTCCAGTGGCGCCTGGAAGGACATCTCGCCCATGCCGGGCAACGGTTTCGGCTTCGCCGGTCTCGCCGTGGACCCGCAGCGACCGGGCACCGTGATGGTCACGACCCTCGACCGCTGGTGGCCGTCGGACGAACTGTTCCGCTCCACCGACGGCGGCGGCAGCTGGAAGGCGCTGGGCGAGACGTCCGTGCGTGACGCGTCCGGTGCCCCGTACGTCGGCACCGGCATCGGTCACTGGATGGGCGCGATGGCGATCGACCCCTTCGACTCCGGCCACGTGCTCTACGGCACCGGGTCGGGCCTGTGGGCGAGCAAGGACGTGACCGCGGCGGACAAGGGCGGCTCCACCCACTGGGCGATCCCCGTCAAGGGCCTGGAGGAGACTGCGGTCCTCGGCCTCGTCACGCCACCGGGCGGCAAGCTGGTCAGCGCTCTCGGCGACATCGGCGGGTTCCGCCACGACGACCTGAACAAGGTGCCGGCCGCGGCCTCGTCCGGACCGCGGTTCTCCAACACCACCGGTATCGACTTCGCGCAGGCCAAGCCGAACGTCGTGGTCCGCGTCGGCAACAGCAGCGAAGCGCGCGGCGCCTACTCCTCCGACGGCGGTGCCACCTGGACCGGGTTCGCGGGTTCTCCGGTGAACGGGGCGGGCGGCGGCACCGTGGCGGTCTCGACCGACGGCGCCACCGTGGTGTGGACGGCCTCCGGGCAGTTGCCGTACGTCTCCACCGACCAGGGCAAGACCTGGAAGGCGTCCTCGGGCCTGCCGTCCGGCACGACGGTCGTGGCCGACCGCGCCACGCCGAGCACCTTCTACGCGCTGAGCCGCGGCACCCTGTTCGCCAGCACCGACGGCGGCAGGACGTTCACCGCACGCGCCACCGGTCTCGCCGATGGGCGCGTCAAGGCTGGCACGGCCGGGGACCTGTGGCTCACGCACGGCGGCGGCCTCCTGCACTCCACCGACGGCGGGGCGAGCTTCACGAAGGTCAACGGCGTGCAGGGCGCCGACGGCATCGGCTTCGGCAAGGCCGCTCCCGGTGCCCAGCACGAGGCCCTGTACCTCATCGGCACGGTGAACGGCGTCACCGGGATCTTCCGGTCCACCGACGACGGCGCGGCCTGGACGCGGATCAACGACGACCGCACCCAGTTCGGCGGCAACACCGGCGGCGTCATCACCGGCGACCCCGACGTGTACGGCCGTGTCTACGCGGGTTCCAACGGTCGTGGCGTGCTGATCGGCGAGCCGTCCTGATCACCGGTCGGCCACGGCCCATGCCCCGGGCCGTGGCCGACCGGTCTACTAGCACAACAGGTACCCAGCAACGAACAGGTACCCAGAAACGCCAGGTACATTGCCGCCCAACGGGGGCACGGCAGGGAGAGGGCAAGCGAGGCCCATGCTCGTCGACCACAGATCGGCGGAGTTCCACGACTTCTTCGAACGCCACCACGCCGAACTGGCCCGCCTCGCGTGGCTGCTCACCGGTGAGGCGGATGCCGCCGACGATCTGGCCGCGGACGCACTGGTCGCGTTGTGGCAGCGCTGGGACCGGCTGCGCGGGGCAGAGCATCCGCTCGCGTACGCCCGTGGCGTGGTCGCGAACATGGCACGGGAACGCATCCGGGCCGCGACGCGCGAACGGCGGCGGATCGCCCTGTTCTGGTCTCGCGGCCCCGAGCAGGTGCGGAGCCCGGACGTCGCCGCGGTGGTGGACGTGCGGGCGGCGCTGGACGGGTTGCCGTTCCGCAAGCGGGCCTGTGTCGTGCTGCGGCACGCCTTCGACCTGTCGGAGAAGGACACCGCGCTCGCGCTGGGCATCTCGGTCGGCGCGGTGAAGAGCCAGACCTCGAAGGGGATGGCCGAGTTGGAACGTGTGCTCGGTGCGCGAGCGGACGTGGTCATGGGAAGGGGGAACCAGTGACCGAGCGGATCAGCAGGCGACTGCGGGAGGCGGCCGAGGCGCATCAGCCCGACCGCGTCCGGATGCTCGCCCGTGTCAACCAGGGCATGGCCGCCAGCACGACGACTCGTCCCGTGTCCGGCATCAGGAGGTCCTGGTCCAGGGTGACACTCGCCGGCGTGACCGCGGCAGGTGTCCTGGTCAGCGCCGGACTCGCCTTCGCGGGCTTCGTCCAGACCGGACCGCCCGCGGAGACGACCATGCCCGCCACCCCGAACTCGGTGAGCACGCCCAGCCCCGCGCCGCCCA
Organism: Lentzea sp. NPDC005914; assembly: GCF_040629405.1. Taxonomy (NCBI): domain Bacteria; kingdom Bacillati; phylum Actinomycetota; class Actinomycetes; order Pseudonocardiales; family Pseudonocardiaceae; genus Lentzea; species Lentzea sp. NPDC005914. Next base: position 50,883 of record NZ_JBEXVQ010000046.1, read on the forward strand.
GTCCCACCGGCAGCTCAACGCCCCCGGTCATCACCCGGCAGGACCCGCCGCCCGACCCGAACCCGCCGTCGAGCCCGGAGACCAAGACGGCGGACGGGCCGTTGTCGTCGAAGGGTTCCGTCAATCCGAACAGCCACACCTTCTGGACCCAGGACGACCTGGTCCTCGACGTTGCCGCGCCGCTGACCAAGCTCACGGTGGAGGTGCACATCGGCCAGACCGGTGGCGTGCAGAGCACCGGCCAGTGGCAGACCGCGCCGAGTGACGACTTCACCGTCACCGTGAAGGAGATCGACGGTGAGGTGGTCTACCGCTGGGAGCTCAAGCCCGGTCGCACCGTTCCCGCCGCACGGCAGGACTTCGCGGTGCAGTACAACCACGGCAGCGGCGCTCGTGACGGCAAGGCCGACCGGTACGGCGTGATGGCCACGGCGGCGGGTCGCGACTACGCGGTGTGGGGCGGCTTCAAGTCCTAGTCGGCACGGCGGCGGCGGTGCGTGGGCCGCAGGTTCGCCGGAGGCGTCAGCGCACGGGTCTCCACCCGCTCCAGCACCACCGAACTCGTCAGGTTGCGCACCTCGGTCCGCGACGCGATCTTGTCCATCAGGAACGCCTGCAGGTGCGTGGAGTCGGCGACCGCGATGTGGATCAGGAAGTCGGCCTGGCCGGACACGTGGAACACCGCGCGCGTCTCGGCCTGAGCCATCACGAACGCGCGGAAAGCCGCCACCACGGGCCGGGTGTGCGGCCGCACGTTCACCGCCACCACCGCTTCGAGAGGCAGCCCCGTGGTGGCCGGATCGACGACGGCGTGGCAGCCGGTGATCACGCCCAGTTCGCGCAGCCGCCGCACCCGTTGCAGACAGGACGAGGGCGCCAGGCCGACGATCTCCGCCAGCGCGCGGTTGCGCAGGGTCGCGTCGTTCTGCAACTCCTCCAGGATGTGCCAGTCGACCGAATCCAGTTCGGCTTGTTCGCGCATAAGCGAACATCGTACTGACCAGCTGGAACGCGGCAGAACAAAGCACAACGATCGGCGGCATGCACATCGCGTGGACGTCGTTCCTGGTCGCCCTGCTGATCATCATGATCGTGCCGGGGCCGGACTTCGTGCTGATCATGGGGAACGCGGTGCGCAGCCTCAAGCGAGGCACCCAGGCCGCGCTTGGCGTGGTCACCGGGCTGCTGGTCCACGCCACGCTGGCCACGATCGGCCTGTCAGCGCTCGTGGCCGCGGTGCCGACAGCTCTGCTCGTGGTGAAGGTGATCGGTGCGCTGTACCTGGCCTACGTCGGCTTCATGACGCTGAGGACCGCGAACAAGCCCGCCCAGGACCAGGGCGGCAAGGGCAACGTGTTCCTGCGCGGGATGCTGTGCGATCTGTTGAACCCCAAGGTGATGCTCACGTTCCTGAGCCTCATCCCGCAGGCGATGGACCCGAACAGCGCGCCACTGCCGCAAGCCGCACTGCTGAGCGCCGTGACGGTCGGAGTCTTCGCGTTGTTCTGGGTCATCGTCGTGCCGCTGGCGCGTCAGCTGGGCACGCTGCTGAGCAGGCCCAGGATCCGCGCCACGTTCGAGCGGGTCTGTGGTACCGCTCTCATCGGCATGGCGGCGTCAGTTCTCGCCGCCTGACTCCCACGAGACGGACAGCTCGTCCCGGGTTCCGAACCGGATCAGGTGCCGCTCCACGACGTCCTGCAGCCGCGCCACGTCCTCCTGCGACGTGCAGACGACGCGCATGATCAACGCGTCGGACGAGGCCTCGAACTCGGCCAGGCCGAGGGAGAACCGGACGAAACCGCGTGTGTCCTCCCAGGACCCTTCCAGATCCTTGTGCGTGAAGTGCTTCACCAGCTGCGAGCCGTACCTGGAGGCGCGGTCGGTCGCCGAGCGTCCCACGCTCGTGAATTCCGTCATGCAGCCAACTTACGCCTAGCAATACGTACCGGCACGTGACGCGGTTCACCTGGCAAAACGGAGTCTGAGAACACCCTGTGACGTCTCGCGTAAACAGGAAGAACACGGCAGGCTGTCGCGTATGACGGAAGGCAAAGCACGTATCGCGGTCACCGGTCTCGCCACCATGGGCAGCAACCTCGCGCGCAATCTCGCGCGCCACGGCTTCAAGGTGGCCGTGCACAACCGGACGCCCGCGAAGATGAAGGCCCTGCTCGACGAGCACGGCCACGAGGGTGACTTCGTCGGCGCCGAGACGCTGCAGGATCTGGTCGACAGCCTGCAGACGCCGCGTCAGATCATCATCATGGTCAAGGCGGGTGGCCCGACCGACGCCGTCATCGACGAGCTGAGCGGGCTGCTGGAGCCCGGCGACATGGTCATCGACGGTGGCAACGCGCACTTCAACGACACGCGCCGCCGTGAGGCCGCGTTGAAGGAGAAGGGGCTGCTGTTCGTCGGCGCCGGCATCTCCGGTGGCGAGGAGGGCGCGCTCAACGGACCCAGCATCATGCCGGGTGGTCCCGCCGAGTCCTACAAGCACGTCGGGCCGGTCTTCGAGGAGATCGCGGCCAAGGTGGACGGTCAGCCGTGCTGCGTGCACGTCGGACCGGACGGCGCCGGGCACTTCGTGAAGATGGTGCACAACGGCATCGAGTACGCGGACATGCAGCTGATCGCCGAGGCGTACGACCTGCTGAGCCGCATCGGCGGGCAGACGCCGGCCGAGATCTCGGACGTCTTCACGCAGTGGAACTCCGGCGACCTCGAGTCGTACCTGGTCGAGATCACGGCAGAGGTGCTCAAGCACGTCGACGCCGACGGAACCCCACTGGTGCAGGTCATCGAGGACGCGGCCGAGCAGAAGGGCACCGGCCGCTGGACCGTGCAGGAGGCGCTGGAGCTGGGCGTCCCGGTCACCGGTATCGCCGAGGCCGTGTTCGCGCGCAGCCTCAGCGGCCACACCGACCAGCGCAAGGCCGTGCGCGAGGCGTTCGGTGCGAACGAGGTCGTCGCGAAGCCCGACGCGGAGCTCGTCGACGACGTGCGCCAGGCGCTCTACGCGTCGAAGGTCGTCGCGTACGCGCAGGGGTTCGACATGATGCGCGAGGCGTCGAAGAACTTCGACTGGAACATCGACCTCGGCGCGATGGCGACGATCTGGCGCGGCGGCTGCATCATCCGCGCGCAGTTCCTCAACCGCATCCGTGAGGCCTACGACGCGAACGCGGATCTCGCGTCTCTGTTGGTGGACAACTACTTCCGCGACGCCGTGCAGAACGCGGAGGCCGCTTGGCGCAGGGTTGTGGTCCGTGCGGTCGAATCCGGTGTTCCGACTCCTGGCTTCGTGTCCGCTTTGGCCTACTACGACGCGCTTCGCTCGGAAAGGTTGCCTGCCGCTCTCGTTCAGGGACAACGGGACTTTTTTGGCGCACACACGTACAGGCGCATTGATCGGCCCGGTAGTTTCCACACGTTGTGGTCGGGTGATCGATCAGAGGTGGAAGCGTGAAATTAGGAATTCTGGGGGCGGTCGTCGCTGCGACGGCAGGGTTGACTCTGACGTCGAGCGGCGGCGCGGTGGCCGTCGGAAACGAGGCACTGACCCGCGATCTCGACACGATTCTCGCCGACAGCGGGCTCAAGGGCGCCGACGTCGGCATCACCGTGCGGGACGCGAACACCGGTGAGACCGTCTACACGAGGTCGGGAAACAGGCGCTCGCAGGTCGGATCGAACCTGAAGGTGCTCACCACGACGGCGGCGCTCGACCTGCTCGGACCGGACTACCGGTGGAAGACCGAGCTGCAGTCGTCGGGCACGCAGGACGGGTCGACGCTCAACGGCGACATCGTTCTGCGCGGCACCGGCGACCCGACGATGTCCGCGCTGCGCTACCAGGCGCTGGCGGACACGTTGAAGAGCAAGGGTGTCACGTCGGTCAGCGGTTCGCTCGTGCTGGACGACACGGCGTTCGACTCCCAGCCGTACGGTTTGGGCTGGGCGTGGGACGACGAGCCGTACTCGTACAACGCGGAGACCTCCGCGCTGACGCTGTCGCCGGACGCGAAGTTCAGCGCCGGCACGGTCGTCGTGCGCGTGAAGCCGGGTGCCGCGACAGGTGACCCGGTTCAGGTGAGCGTCGAACCGGCGAACGACCAGGTGCAGATCCGGAACACGGCGACGACCAACGGCGACGCCGGTATCACGGTCGAGCGCGAGCACGGCACGAACGTGATCAACGTCAGCGGCTCCACCTGGGTGGAGACGACGGCGCTGTCCACCGTGAAGGACCCGACCTCCGTGGTCGGTTCGGTGTTCCAGAAGGCGTTGGCGGCCAACGGTATCCAGGTCGCGGGTGGTATCAAGCGGGGCAAGGCGCCGCAGGGTGCCGCGGTCCTCGCGTCCGACCAGTCCACGACGCTGGGCCAGCTGATGAACCCGTTGCTCAAGAACAGCAACAACATGCTGGCCGAGGTGCTGGTCAAGTCCGCGGGTGGCTCGTTCACCAACGGTGTCAACCAGCTCAGCCGCAAGTGGGCCGGTCTCGGTGTCGACCCGAACTGGGTCGAGATCTTCGACGGTTCCGGTATGTCCAGGATGGACCAGATGGCGCCGGACGACCTGGCGTCGATCCTGATCAAGGCGAAGTCCAAGCCGTGGTTCGGCACGTGGCAGTCGTCGCTGCCGGTCGCCGGCCGGGACGGCACCCTCGTCAACCGCATGAAGGGCACGCCGGCCGAGGGCAACGTGATCGCCAAGTCCGGGTCGATGTCCGGTGTGTCGGCGCTGAGCGGCTACGTCACGACGCAGGCCGGTCGGCAGCTCGTGTTCTCGCTCGTGCAGAACAACGTGGTGCTGTGGGTCAGCCCCAAGACGATCGAGGACAAGGTCGCCGTGAGGCTGGCGTCCGACGGCGGTGCCCAGGTGGCCACGCCGAAGACGCAGTCCGTTCCGGAGCAGCGCAAGGCTCCGGCCGAGAAGCGCACCAAGGTTCCGGCCAAGGACCGCTTCGACGTGGAGTGCAGCTGGATCGGCACCTGCTAGCAGTGTGAAGTGCTGAACTGGAGCCGCCTCGGGAAACCGGGGCGGCTCCAGTGCTTTCTAGGCCGGAGACGGCACGGGCTCCAGCCCGTTGCGGTCCGGGTCGACCAGGTAGACGCGGGCGTTCGAGATGTCGAAGTACATGCCCTTCAACGTCAGCGTGCCCGCCGTGATCGCTTCCCGCACGCACGGATAACCGAGCAGGTTGTCCAGCTGCTGGGCCACGTTCGCGACGGCCAGCCGGTCGGCCACCGGAAGGTCCGCGCACCCCGGCGAGCTCGGCGCGTGGAACCGGATCAGCGACGGTTCGGCGTTGCGCAGCCACGAGTGCAGGTTCGTGCCGCGCGAGGCGGATCCCTTCACCAGCGCCTTCATCGCGCCGCAGTCGGAATGTCCACAGACGACGATCGTGCTGACGTTGAGGATCTCCACGGCGTACTCGATCGCCGCGCCGACGGACCGGTCGTCCGCGGTGGACATCGGCACCAGGTTGCCGATGTTGCGCACGCAGAACAGGTCACCCGGCCCGGACGTGGTGATCAGGTTCGGCACCACGCGGGAGTCCGCGCACGTGATGAACAGCTGCTGCGGCTGCTGCCCGCGCAGCGCCAGCTCGTGCAGGAACGGACGCACCAACGGCGCCGACCGCCGTTCGAACTCGTGCATTCCCAACAGCATCGGGTCGCTCTCCGCCGATGAACGCTGGGCGGGCAGCGTCACGGGTGAGCCCTGCCAGTGCGACCACGGCGCGAACCAGCGCGGCAGCGGGCCGGGCAACGTCTTGCGGCGCCCCGGTTTGCCCTGGTCGGCCCGGTCGTACCAGGTGTCGTGCACCTCGTCGACGCGCACCTGGCCGCCGAGCCGTTCGTAGCCCTCGCGCCAGTCGTTGATCGCCTCGTAAGACGCGTGGTCCAGGTAGTCGACGTGCAGCTCCAGCACCACGTGCTCGCCCAGCGGCAGCCGCCTCAGCTCGCGCACGAGCCGCCCGACTCCCAGGAACACCAACGATCCGCGCACGCACACCCGGTTGCCCTCGACCCGAACCGAACAGTGCGTCAACCGGTACAACGCGCGCAGCAGCGCGATGGCGAGCCCGACCACGACACCTTCGAGCAGTCCGAAAAGGACAACTCCGAACGCGGTCGCCGCATACACCGAGAACTCACGGTGCTTCCACAACGTCCGCATCCGGTCCACCGACACGAGCCGGAGGCCCACGACGAACAGCACGCCCGCCAGCGCCGCCAACGGGATCATCTCCAGCACGGAGGGGAACGCCAGCACCGCCACCGCGATCCACACGCCCTGCAGGATGGCGCTGTAGCGGGTTTTCGCGCCCGCGGCGACGTTCGTGGAGCTCCGCGCGAGCCCACCGCTGATCGGCAGCCCGCCCAGCGCGCCCGCGAGCACGTTCCCGGTGCCCTGCGCGATCAGCTCCTTGTCCAGCCGGGCCCGCGGCCCGTCGTGCAACCGGTCGGTCGCCACCGCCGACAGCAACGACTCCATGCTCGCCACCAGCGCGACCGTGACGATGGCCGTGACCACCGCCCCGACGCTGCCCCGCGGCATCTCCGGGAACACCAGCGCGTGGCTGTCCGGCAGGTCGACCCGCGCGACGTCCAGCCGCAGCACGAACGCAAGCGCAGTGGCCAGGCCGACAGCCACCAGCGGCGCCGGTACCAGCGAAGCACGCGGAACCCGTGGCCACAGCAGCAAAGCCGCGGTCGCGACGGCACCGGCCACCAGGGACCCGATGTTCGACGAAGCCAGTTCTCCCGGCAGCAGCGCGAGGTTCTCGGGCACGGACGACGACGCCGTGCCGCCCAGCACCACCACGAGCTGCCCGGCGGCGATGGAAATGCCGATCCCCGCAAGCATTCCGTGCACCACGGCCGGGGACAACGACATCACCAGGCGGCTGATCCCGGTGAGCCCCAACGCGAGCTGCAGCACCCCGGCGGCCAGCGTGATCGCCGCCGTGGCCGCCCACCCGAACTGCGCCACCAGCGACGCCACGATCACCACGAGCCCGGTGCCCGGTCCGCTGATCTGCAACGGCGCCCCGCTGATCGCGCCGACGACCACACCGCCGACGACCGCGGAGATGATCCCCGCCATCAGCGGCGCGCCCGTGGCGTGCGCGATGCCCAGCGACAACGGGATCGAGATGAGGAACAGCACGAAACTCGCGGGCAGGTCGTGCTTGAGGATCAGCGGTGGACCGTGCGGGGTGTGATCGCCGGCGTCGGACTTCTGGAGATGGCTCATGACAAGGGGTCCTTTCTCGGAACAGCGACATGGCCCTGTGCGCAGAAGGCACAGGGCAAGGGGAGGGGGAGTTCGCTAGAGGCGGCCTAAGGGCAGCAAGAGGCGCGGCCGAACGGCAGCGAGCGCGTCGGCGCGGTCATGCGGGGTCGGCACGGGAACACCTCCGTGTCGGCACAGGCATCGGGTACGAGATCAGGCCGCGTCGCTCACCATGATGGCGGCGGAATCGGCTCTGTGGCAGATCTTTCAGCCAACCGTGTTGATCTTCGTCCAAGGCGTCACGCGAGGTGACGACGTGGTGCCGTGGTCGCCGGACTTTGCCCCGTATCCGTCGGTCAGACGGGTGTCTCGTGGTGCCGGCCCCACGTTCTCATCCTGGTTGGCTGTGGGCGTGGGGCCGGTGCCGCGAGGGACCCTGCTGAGCGGCGGAGACGCGGTGAAGGCCGGCGATCGCGGCACCAGAAGGGCCGGCTCCGGTCGGGGGGTGCGGAGCCGGCCCAAGTCAGGACGGAACTGAAGAACTATCGAGTTTCGAAATTCAGCCTACCGAGCGCAGGTGCTTGCCGTGTGAAGTCTCCTGGCCGACGACGGTCAGGATCAGCTGCGCAGACAGGTAGGCACGGCACGGTGCGGGCATCCTGCGGGTGAACCAGCCGCGCTTGCAGGTGGCGCACCGGCCGTGCTCGTCGGGCTGGTGTTCGTCCAGCAACGCCTTGACCACAGCGACCACCCTCGGCAGCTCTACCCTGGCGAGCACGAGGGCGGTCTGGTCGTCGCCGCGCTGGGCGAGCTCGGTGAGTGTGGCCAGATGCGAGTGCAGCGACTTGTCCAGTTGGCTGAACACCGTGACGGCCATCAGGCTCAGAGCTCCAGTCCCTACGTAAGCAGCCCATGCAGCCTGGCCCGCCCTCCCGGCGATCTGCAAGTTGCAGTACACGAATGGATGACGTCCCTTTGCGACGCCCTGGTTCGGTCTCAAACTGAGACGAGACCAGGAGGTGTGGATGGCACCCAGGAGGCGTTATGCGGGGTAGCAGCCCGACCCTGCGCAAGCGTCGGCTCGTCAGCGAGCTCAGGCGACTGCGCGAAGCGGCCGAGCTGACGATCGAGGAGGTGGGCGAGCGCCTGGAGTGCTCGGCCTCCAAGATCAGCCGCATCGAGACGGGACGTGTGGGTGTGAGCCCGCGAGACGTGCGGGACATGCTCACGGCCTACGGTGCGGACACCGCCACCCTCGAGGAACTGGTCCAGCTGGCCAGGGAGGCCCGCCGCAAGGCGTGGTGGGACGAGTTCGGCGACATCGTGCCCGGCCGATACGTCGGGTACGAGGCCGATGCGGACTCGATAAGGACCTATCAGGGGCTGATGATCCCGGGTCTGCTGCAGTGCGAGGCGTACACGAGGGCGTTGATCTCCCAGGTGCTGCCTGATCCGAGCACCGCCGAGATCGACCGCAGGGTCCGGTTGCGCAAGGCCCGGCAGGCCTTGCTCAGCGAGGACGACCCGTTGCGCCTGCACGTCGTGATCGACGAGGCGGCCCTGCGCAGGCTCGTCGGCGGCACCGAGGTGATGCGCACCCAGATGGCGCGTCTTCTCGAAGTCGGTGCACTGCCGAACGTCACGATGCAGGTCGTGCCGTTCAGCGCCGGTGGTCACGCTGCGATGGACGGCCCGTTCGTCATCCTGAGCTTTCCCGAGCAGCTCGACCCCGACGTGGTCTACATCGAAAGCACACGAAGTGGCGTCTACCTGGAACAACAGTCGGACGTCCATTGGTACGCCGAGATGTTCGAGCGTCTGGTGAAATCCGCCCTGAACAGCAGGGATTCGGCCACCCTGATCACAGAGATCGCTCGCACTCTCGCGTGACTGCGACCGGGAGTGAACAGACAGTGGAAAGCTTGCGTTGGCGCAAGAGCAGCCGTTCGTCCGCCGGTGGGCCCGAGTGCGTCGAGATCGCGCTCGTCCCAGCCGGTGCGGCGGTCCGTGACAGCAAGAACGCGGACGGATCGCGGTTGAAGTTCGGCGACGCCGGATGGCAGACCTTCCTCGCTGCCGCGAAGACCGGCTCTTTTGTCAGCTGAGAAGACCCGAAAGCAGAAGGCCCCGGTCAGGGATTCCTGACCGGGGCCTTCGACTTAGGGGACGTGAGCCGGCCGGCGTTCCGCCGCCGCGGGCTGGATGCCCCTTGCACGCCGGCCGACCCACGTCGATCATGGGGAGCAGCGGGTGTTCCGCTGTCCGGTCCAATCTGGCCCGACTGCTCGATCTCCGGTTTCCGTTGATCTCGCCGTCTGTGGTTGGTTGGACACGCTAAGCGTAAGAATGCCTTCTACAGCACGACTGGAGCCCGACTGAAGTGATCTTCAAGCTCCAGGTGACCACCAGGCGAAGGACAGGTCGGTGACGAACGGCGAGGAACCCCTGCGGTTCGAGGTTCTCGGCCTTCTCCGGGTCGTTCGCGCAGGTCACGAGGTGGATCTCGGTGCGGCGAAGCAGCGCGCCGTCCTCGCGGTGCTGCTGCTGTCGCGCAACACGCCGGTGAGCCGGGGCCAGATCATCGAGGCCGTCTGGGGCGACAACGTGCCCTCGAGTGCGGTCAATCTGGTCCAGACCTACGTCGCCGGGTTGAGACGCGCCCTCGAACCGACCCGCGCCCGCCGTGCTCCGGCCGAGCTGCTGACGTCGGTCGGCGACGGCTACCTGCTGCGCGTCGAGCCCGGCGCGCTGGACCTCGACGTGTTCGAACGTCAGGTCCTGCTCGCGAACCGCATGCGCGCGGCCGGTGACCTCGCCGGAGCCGCGGTCGAACTGGACGACGCTCTGGCGTTGTTCCGCGCCGAACCTCTGGGCGGCGTGTCGGGCCTCTTCTGCGACGTCGAACGCGGTCGTCTCGTGGAACGCCGTCTGGCCGTGCTCGAAGAACGCGCTGAGCTGGGGCTCGCGATCGGTCAGGGACCCGAGCTGGTGTCCCAACTGACCTCGATGGTCGTCGAGCACCCGTTGCGCGAACGCGGGCACGGGCTGCTCATGCGGGCGTTGGTGCAGGCGGGTCGTCAGGCCGAGGCGCTGGCCGCCTACCGCGAGGCCCGTCGCGTGCTGATCGACGAGCTCGGCGTCGAACCGGGCCCCGAACTGCGCCGCGTGCACCAGGCCGTGCTGGCGGGGGACAGCCCCGAGCCCGAACGAGCGCCCGTGCGCGTGCCTGCGCAGGCGGCCGCCCCCGAACCCGCGCCGATGACGATTCCCGCCCAGCTCCCGCGCGCGCCCGTCTCGTTGATCGGCCGCGACGCCGAGCTGGCGTTCATGGATCTGCTGCTCCGCGACCACGACGGCCCGGTCATGCTGGTGACCGGTCCGGCGGGCGTGGGCAAGACCGCTCTGGCGTTGCACTGGGCGCATCGCGTGCGCGAGGAGTTCCCGGACGGCCAGCTCTACGTCGACGTCCACGGTTACGACCCGAACCGCGAGCCGCTGGAGATCGGCGAGGTCCTCAACCGGTTCCTGCGGGCTCTCGGCGTCCCGGCCGGCGACACGCCCGTCTCGGTGGACGAACGTTCGGCGATGCTGCGGACGTTGCTGGCCGACCGCCGCATGCTCGTGATGCTCGACAACGTCCGCGGCTCCGCCGACCTGTTGCCTCTCCTGCCGGGCGCGCCTTCGTGCGTCGTGGTGACGTCGCGTCGCCGTCTGGTCGGTCTGGTCGCGCAGGTCGAGGCCAAGCTGATCGAACTCGACATGCTCGACCCGGACGCCGCCGTCGACGTGCTGGGCCGCATCGCCGGCCGGTCGGACATCGAGGCGGACGCTCTTCGCGAGCTGGCCGCGCTGTGCGACGGCCTGCCGCTGGCGTTGCGCATCGCCGCGGCCCGTCTGGCCGTGTCCCCACGTCTGCGCGTGGCGGAGTTGGTGGAGGAACTGCAGGACGAGCACGGCCGCCTGGCCGCGCTGGGCCTGGAGGACGGTGAGGGCACCGTACGGGCGGCCCTGGACGCCTCCCGCCGCGCGCTCCCGCCGCTTCCTTCGCGTCTGCTGGCGATCATCGGCCTGCACCCCGGCGCCGACCTCTCGTCCCACGTGGTCGCCGCCATGGGTGACGTCCCGCTGCTGGAGGCGCAGCGGGCCCTCGACGCACTGACCGCGGCGAACCTGCTGTCCGTGAGCGAACCGGGCCGCCACGTGGCCCACGACATGGTCCGCGTCTACACCAAGACCCTGGCGGGCGAGCTCTCCGAACCGGAACGCCGCGCCGCCACCGGCCGCATGCTCGACTACTACCTGCACTGCGCCGACCTGGCCGACGGCATGCTCCCGATCAACCGCGGCAGCGTCCTCGTCGCACCCGAACACCGCCCGGCCCACGTGCCCTCGCTCACGGGCGCGGCCGACGCGATGGCCTGGTTCGACACCGAACGCGCCAACCTGATCGCCGCCACTGAGCACGCCTCCGTGTCCGGCTGGCACGTCCACGCCTGGCAGCTCCCGTACACCCTGTCGCGCTACCTGTGGCTGCGGACCGAGCGCGAAACCTCGTTGCGCATCACCGAAGCCGCCCTGCAGGCCGCCATCGCCCTGAACGACGACGACGCCCGGTTCGTGATGCAGTTCAACCTGGGCGTGGCCCTGTTGCAGCTGGACCGCCCCGACGAGGCCCTGCACGCCCAGCGCGGCGCGCTGGAAGTGGCCCGGCGCAAGGCGGACGTGCACCAGCAGGCCCGCGCCCTCACCACGATCGCCGGCACGTTGCAGGACCTGGGCCGCGCCGCCGAGGCCGAGGCCCACTACCGCGAGGCCATGGAGATCTCGCGGGTCGCGGGCTCGAAGTGGGCCGAGGCCAACGCCCACCACCACCTCGGGCTGCTCTACCTGAACACGCAACGGTTCGACGACGCGATGCCGTGGCTGCGCGTCGCCCTGCGGATGTACCACGAGGTCGGCGAACAGTGCGGCGAGGCAGCGTGCCACGTGGACATCTCGACCGCTCTGCTCGAAACCGGTGACACCGACGGAGCGCTGTCGTCGGCACGGGTGGCTCTGGCCGTGGCGTGCGACGCCGTGTCGCCGTACCACCAGGCGCTGGCTCATGATCGTCTTGCCGCGGTGTTCGACAGCCTCGGCGCGGCGGGGGCGGCGGCGCACTGGCAGCGGGCGCTCGCCCTGTTCACCGAACTCGGTGCTCAGGAGGCGGACGGCATTCGCGCCCGGCTCGCGAGGGCGCGTGCGGTGACCGTGGGGTAAGGGGTTCGCGGCCCGAACCTGCGTGATCGCCCGATGCCTGAGGTAAGGCCTCAGGGCCACTGTCGCCACCATGACCGAATGGACCCCTGAGGCGATCAAGGCGGAGATCGACTACCGGCGTGGCAACGCCCGGTGCAACTGGCAGCGATCGAACGGCGGCGCGCCGTCGTGGTTGAGCCGAGTGATCCACCGCACCTCTGCGAAACCCAGCAGCACCCGCTGATGACGTGTGCGAGCATGCCACTTGTGGCGCGCCTCGGTTCCGGTATCCCGTTGGTCGCGCGCGACCGCGAGCTGGACCGGTTGCGCGCCATGCTGGCGCAGGCAGGTGAGGGCACGGCGGGAGCGGTTCTCCTGGCCGGGGACGCGGGTGTCGGCAAGACGCGGCTGGTGGACGAACTGGCGGCCAGCGCCGACGACACCCTCGTCCTGATGGGACGGTGTCTCGACGCCGGCGAGACCGGCCTGCCGTACCTGCCGTTCGCCGAGGCGCTCAGCACCATGAAGGACACCGCGAACCGCCCCGCGCTCGCGATGTTGCTGCCCCAGCTGGCACTTCCGGCCGCACGCGAGCCCGGTACCGAGGGCATGATCGCGCCGAGTCTCATCCCGGGACGCAGGCCGGAGCAGGACGTCGGGCAGCTCCAGCTGTTCGACGCGGTGCTCGGCCTGCTCAGCGACCTCTCCGAACGGCAGCGCGTGCTGCTGGTCGTCGAGGACCTGCACTGGGCCGACGCGTCCACCCGGTACCTGCTGTCGTTCCTGTTGGCGCGCTTGCGTTCCCAGCGCCTGCTGGTCGTCGCCACCTACCGCGCGGACGACCTGCACCGCACCCATCCGTTGCGCCCCTTGCTGTCCGAGCTGGTCCGGCTGCCCGCCGTCGACCGCATGGACCTCACGCCGTTCAACGCCGCGGACGCCCGCAGGTTCGTCGAGGCCCTGTCCGACGATCTCCCGGAGGACGTCGTCCGGCAGGTGGCGGAACGCTCGGAAGGCAACGCGTTCTTCGCCGAGGAACTGATCGCGGTGGCCACGTCCGACGACAGGTCGTTGCCGTCCGCGCTCGCCGACGTGCTCCTCAGCCGTGTCGAGAGCCTGAGTCCCGAGGCGCAGCACGCCGTTCGCGTGGCGTCGGCCTGGGGGCGCCGGGTGCGGCACTACCGGCTGCACGAGGTCTCGGGCCTGGCGGACATCGCGTTCGACACGGCACTGCGCGAGCTGGTCCAGCACCACCTCCTGGTCGTGAGCGACGACGAGGTCTACACCTTCCGCCACGCTCTCGTCCGGGAAGCCGTCTACGGCGATCTGCTGCCCGGTGAACGGGTGCGGCTGCACGCCGCCTACGCCCGCCACCTCGCCCAGAGGCTGGACGAACGCGGTTCCTGGGCGGCGCTGGCCCACCACGCCTTCGAGAGCCACGACCTGCCGCTGGCGCTGAAGGCCTCGATCCAGGCGTCCAAAGAGGCCGAACGCGCCGGTGCACCCGCGGAGTCGTTGCGCTACCTGGAAAAGGCGCTCAACCTGTGGAACGCGGTCTCGGCAGGGGACCGTCCGTCCGATGTGGACGAGTCGGTGCTGCTGCGCAGGGCCTCCTGGGTCGCGGGCACGGCAGGACAGCCGGAACGGGCCGTGGCGTTCGCCCGCAGTGCCACCAAGGCCATCAGCGCCGAGCAGACGCCGGAGGAGGCGGCCGAGATCTGGCTGCGGCTCTCGCAGGCGCTCTCGATCCTCGACGGCAACGAGGAGGAGCACTTCCTGGCCCTCGGGAAAGCGCTCGGCCTGGTGCAGGACCGCGAGCCCAGTCCCACCCGCGCCCGCGTGTTCGCGGGCAAGGCGTCGTCGTTGCGCCAGCAACGCAGGGACGCCGCGGCGCGGGAAGCCGCCGAGCTGGCGATCGCGGACGGCCGGGCGGCGAACGCGCCGGGTGCGGTCGCGGACGGCCTGGGCACCCTGGCGATCCTCGACGACCACGCGAGCCGGCTTGAGGACGCCAAGGCCAGCTTCGCGCGTGCGATCGACTGCGCGCGTGAGGTCGGCGCGTTCAACAACGAGCTGAGGGCTTGGTACTACTACGGCCTGATGCACTACGACCACGGCGATCTGGCCGAGGCGGCCCGTGTCTTCAACCTGGCGGGCGACCGGGCCAAGGAGACCGGCCTGACGTGGAGCATGTTCGGGCTGGAGATCCGCATCCTCCAGGTGCTCGTGCACTACTACATCGGCGACTGGGACTACGCGGCGTGGGCCAGCGAACCGCCCGGCATGTCCGTGTCGTCGACGGTGCTGGCCCGGCTGGCGTCGGCGAGCACGCACCTCACGGTCTCGCGCGGCGACCTGGCCGAGTCGGAGCGCATGATCACGAAGCTGCGCAGCGACTGGCACCGCGACATCCAGATCGCGCTGATCAACGGCGGTACCGGCGCGGAGCTCGCGTTGTGGCGCGGCCGTCCGGAGCTGGCGGTCGAACGCGTCACGGACGCGCTGGCGTGGGCGCGCAAACTCGGCGGACCGTGGATGCTCGCGGGCATCAGGATCGGCGCGATCGGCATCGCGGCGCACGCGGAGATCGCGGCCAAGTCGCGGCGCAAGCGGGACGGCGAGGCCGAGAAGAACGCCGTCGAAGAAGGACACAAGCTCGCCGAGCACGTGCGACTGACCGCCGAGAACGGCAAGCCGCGGGCCGGAGTCCTCGGCCCGGAAGGCCGTGCGTGGCTGGCCCGCGCGCTCGCCGAGGAGTCCCGGCTGACCGGCTCGGGCGACCCGGAGCTGTGGCAGGCCGCCGTCGACGCGTTCGCGTACGGGGTCGTGTTCGAGCAGGCGCTGTGCCGGTGGCGGCTCGCGGAGGCGTTGCTGGGCGCGGATCGCCGGGAGGAAGCCGCCGAGCAGTTGCGCCTGGCCGACGAGGTGGCCACGAGGCTCAAGGCCGTGCCGCTCGCCGAAGCCGTCGCGGCGGGTGCCAAGCGGGCCCGGATCACCCTCAGAGCTGACGAGCCGGTCAGGGACCACGTCGACCTCTTCACCCCGCGCGAACGCGACGTGCTCGCGCTGGTCGCGGCCGGACGGACGAACCGCGAGGTGGGCGAGGAGCTGTACATCAGCGAGAAGACGGTCTCCGTGCACCTTTCGCGGATCATGGCCAAGCTGGGGGCGTCCCGGCGGGCGGAAGCGGTGGCCATCGCGTACGACCGAGGTCTGCTCGAATAGCACCGGTTGTCATACCTCAGGCTGATGCTCAACGCGTCGCGGAGTTGATGTCCGCGTACTCAGCGAACTCATAGCTTCTTCCTCATCAAGGAACATCCCCTGTGAGGAAGGCACGAGACATGTCTGCACTGGTGTCCGAAGTGGGCGCAGTCGGCACGACCGCTGCGGCGGCCCACCAACTGGTGAAGGTCTACGGCAAGGGTGACACCGCGGTGCGGGCGCTTGACGGCATCAACGTCGCGTTCCAGGCCGGCCGCTTCACGGCGATCATGGGCCCGTCGGGCTCCGGCAAGTCCACGTTGATGCACTGCCTCGCGGGACTGGACACGGTGGACGGCGGCTCGATCCACATCGGACAGACCGAGATCACCAAGCTCAACGACAAGGACCTGACCAAGCTGCGCCGCGACCGCGTCGGCTTCGTGTTCCAGGCCTTCAACCTGCTGCCGACGCTGACCGCCGAGCAGAACATCCTGCTGGGCCTGGAGCTCGCCGGCCGCAAGCCCGACAAGCAGTGGTTCGACACGATCGTCAACGTGCTGGGCCTGCGCGACCGCCTGACCCACCGTCCGACCGAACTGTCCGGTGGTCAGCAGCAGCGCGTGGCCTGTGCCCGTGCGCTGGTCGCCCGTCCCGAGGTCATCTTCGCCGACGAGCCGACCGGCAACCTGGACTCGCGCAGCGGCGCCGAGGTCCTCGACTTCCTGCGCATGTCGGTTCGCCAGATGGGCCAGACCGTGATCATGGTGACGCACGACCCGGTGGCCGCGAGCTACGCGGACCGCGTGGTGCTGCTCGCCGACGGCCGTCTCGCCGGTGAGATCCACCAGCCCACCACCGAGTCCGTCGTCAACGCTCTCACGCACCTGGGGGCGTGAGGTAGATGCTGAAGACGATCCTCGCGGGCCTGCGAGCCCGCACGGCGCGGCTGGTGCTGTCCAGCATCGCCATCGCGCTCGGCGTCGCGTTCGTGACGGGCACGCTCGTGCTCGGCGACGCCGTCGGGGAACAGACCAGGGACAACTTCGCCCGCAGCGCGCGCAACGTCGACGCGGCCGTGCACACGACGGAGACCACTCCCAACCGGGAGAACGGCATCCCCGTCGAGTTCCTGCAGAAGATCCGCAACACGCCCGGTGTCGCGGGCGCGGACTCGCGTGAGTTCGGCAGCGCGGCACTGCTCGGCGCCGACGGCAAGGCGCGCAACGCGCTCGTCCAGCCGTTGCCGACGACGGAGAAGCTGCGCGACTTCAACCTCAAGGACGGCAAGTTCCCCCTCAAGGCCGACGAGGCCGCGATCGACGCCAAGACCGCCCAGATCGCGAAGCTCAAGGTCGGCGACAAGCTCAAGCTGCTCGACAAGGACAACGCCGAGCGCGCGTACACGATCGTCGGCACCTACCAGCAGGGCGCGAGCAGCATCTCGATGTCCGGCAGCGACCACGTGATCGTCTCGCCGGAGGGCATGCGCACGCTGATCCCCGAGCAGCGCATCTACGAGATCGTCGCCGTCGCCAACTCCGGTGTGTCGCAGCAGCAGCTCGTCGACAACATCAACAAGGCCATCGGGTCCGGCTACCAGGTGCAGACCGGTGAGCAGCTGACCCAGGAGACCCTGGCGCAGGTGGGTGACGCCGCGAGCGAGATCAAGACGTTTCTGCTCGCGTTCGCCGCTATCTCGCTCGTCGTCGCGGGAATGGTCATCTACAACACCTTCACGATCCTCGTCGCCCAGCGCACGAGGGAGCTCGCACTGCTGCGTTGCGTCGGCGCGGACCGCAGCCAGGTGTTCCGCAGCGTGTTGGCTGAAGCGCTCTTCATGGGCCTTGCGGCGTCTGTGCTGGGCATCCTCGGTGGGCTCGGCGTCTCGGCGGGCCTGCAGGCCTTCATCGGTTCCGTCGGCGGGCCGAGCGGTGACGACGTCCAGATCCGCCTGCCGATCTCGTGGGTGACCATCGCCGCGGGCTTCGGTGTCGGCGTGGTCGTGACCGTGCTGTCGGCCGTGCTGCCGGCCCGCCGTGCCACCCACGTCGCTCCCGTGGCCGCCCTGCGCTCGCAGCCGGACAGCCACGACGACGTCGCCCGCACCGGCAAGGTCCGGATCATCGCCGCGGTGCTGATCGCACTGGCCGGAGGCGCGGCCGTCTACTTCGGCATGCAGCAGGAGGAAGAGGCCGCGCTGTTCATCACCGGCGGCGGCACGATGGTCCTGCTGCTCGCGGTGCTGCTGCTGGGCCCGCTGTACGTGCCGCTGGTGAACCGCCTGTTCGGCAAGGCGCTGCGCGGCGTGCCGTCCAAGCTGGCCTCGGCCAACGCGGGCCGCAACCCGAAGCGCACGGCCGCGACGACGGCGGCGCTGATGATCGGCGTGACCATCGTCGCGATGGTGACCGTGGTGGCCGGCAGTGGCCGCGAGACCATGAACCAGCAGGTCGACAAGCGCTTCCCGGCCGACTACGAGGTCAGCTCGAACGTCTACAGCCAGCCGCTCACGCAGAAGTTCGCCGATGAGCTCGCGAAGGTCAAGAACGTCGCGAAGATCGCGCCGGAGCTCAACGTGTACGGCGAGTCCGACAAGCTCAAGTTCGGCGACGTGAGCGGCTTCCCGGCGGACGCGATCGGTTCGCTCGTGCGCCCGGACGTGGCCAGTGGCACGTTGACCGGCCTCAAGGACAACGAGATCGCTCTGCGCGAGAAGGACGCCAAGGAGTCCGGCCTGTCGCTCGGGTCGACGCTGAAGATCAGCGACAAGGAGCTCAAGGTCGTCGCGCTGATCAAGGACAACAGCTACGGCGCCGGCATCGTGACGCTCCCCGCGGCCCAGAGCATGCTCAAGGAAGCGCCGAAGGGCTACCAGAAGCTGCTGGTCAAGCTCGCGCCGGGCACCGACATCACGGCCGCCAGGGCCGACCTGGAACGCGTCATCGCCACGTCGCCGGTCGCGGTCCTGAACACCGCTGCCGAGACCAAGGCGGAGCTGAACGGGCAGATCGACCAGATTCTGCTGTTCATCTGGGCCCTCGTCGGCCTGGCACTGGTCATCGCCCTGTTCGGCATCGCGAACACGCTGACGCTGTCGGTGCTGGAACGGACCCGCGAGTCGGCCCTGCTGCGGGCACTGGGCCTCACCCGAGGCCAGCTGCGGCAGATGCTGGTGGTCGAGTCGATCCTCATGGCCCTGATCGGCGCGGTCGTGGGCGTGCTGCTCGGCGCCGGGTTCGGGTGGCTGCTGGTCAAGGCGCTCTCGTCGTCCGAGTTCCCGATCAGCTTCTCCATCCCGTTCGGCCAGATCGGCGGAATGCTCGGGCTGGCCGTGGTCGCGGCGATCATCGCGGCCGCACTGCCTGCCCGGCGGGCCGCGAAGAACTCCGTGGTCGCGGGGATGGCGGAGGCGTAGGACGTCCTGCCTGGCTCCGGCTGTCGGGGGCCGAACCAGGCGGGTTCGAGCGTGCGGAACAGGGGCCGCGCGCTCGGGGGATCGGTGGAGGTCCGGTGCTGTCGGGGCACCGGGCCTCCGCTGCCGTGTCAGGCCGATGGACGGCGCGGTGGCGGAGCCGGGGGCGGCGTTGAGCGCGTGGATGAGCTCGGGGCGCGCGCCGCGGAGGGTGGGGCGGCTTGCGGTGTTCCGCCATCGCACCCGATCACGCTGTGCCCGGCCACACCGGCGGCGACCGTTCGGCCGACCGAGGCGGCGCCTCTACCCGCTCAACGGGGTCTCAACCGAAATCTCGCGAAAAAAGTTCGACAGCGCGCGTCACTTTCGGCCCGCAAGCCCCTCTACCTGGGGTGAGGGACGACCGGAGCGAGGGCCCGGTCGTCCCTCTTCGTCGTCTCCAGGGCACCTGCAACCGGCCCAACCGAGACGCTCACCGTTCCGGTCCAGGTTTTTGTTGCCTACCCCGACAAAGTTACGGAACGATGTCGACCGCTTGACACCCGCGCCTCGCCGGTTGAGTGTGAGAGCGCTCTCATCAAGGTTAAGCGCCGCTCACGGCGTCGTCGAGGAGGACGGATGAGCAGAAGTCTGGTCGGCAGCGTCGCTGCGACTCTCGTGATGGTTCTGGCCGCGGGATGCGGCGGAAGTTCCGGGGCCGACGGCAAGGTCGAGCTGTCGCTGGGCCTGTTCTCCGACTTCGGTTACGACAAGCTGATCGAGGAGTACCAGGCCTCGCACTCGAACATCAAGATCGAGCAGCGCAAGGTCAAGATGGAGCAGCACAACACCCAGCTCGCGACCCAGCTCGCGGGTGGGCGTGGTGCCGCGGACATCGTCGCCCTCGAGGAGGGCGTGGTCTCGCAGTTCCGGGCGTCCAAGGACAAGTTCGTGAACCTCGCGGACTACGGCGCGAAGGACCTCAAGGACCAGTGGGTCGGCTGGAAGTGGAACCAGGGCACCACCGACGGCGGTGAGTTCGTGCTGGGGCTGGGCACGGACATGGGCAGCCTGGGCATCTGCTACCGCCGCGACCTGTTCGAGGCGGCGGGGCTGCCGACGGACCGCGAGGCGGTCGCGAAGCTGTGGCCGACGTGGGCGGACTACGCGAAGACCGCTGACCAGTTCACGGCCAAGACGCCGAACGTGAAGTTCGTCGACACCGGCCGCAACATCTACAAGGCCATCCTCGATCAGACCGAGGAGGGCTACTTCGCGAAGGACGACTCGTACATCGCGGAGAAGAACGACAAGGTCAAGACGGCGTTCGACACGGCGGCGGCGCTCGGCACCAAGCAGCAGACCGGTGCCCTCGAGCCGTTCAGCCAGGACTGGAACGTCGCGCTCAAGCAGGGTTCGTTCGCCACCACCACGTGCCCGGCCTGGTCACTCGCGCTGATCAAGGCGGGTGCCGGCGACGCGGCGGCCGGGAAGTGGGACGTGACGACGGCGCCCGCCGGTGGCGGCAACTGGGGTGGCTCGTTCCTGGCGATCCCCAAGCAGGGCAAGCACCCCAAGGAGGCCTACGAGCTGGCCAAGTGGCTGACGTCGCCCGAGCAGCAGAAGCGGATCTTCAAGGAGACCGGCAACCTGCCGAGCCAGCCGAAGGTCTACCAGGACGCCGAGGTGCAGTCGTTCGTCAACGAGTACTTCAACAAGGCTCCGGTGGGCAAGATCTTCGCCTCGTCCGCCGAGGGGCTGAAGCCGACCTACCGCGGCACGAAGGACTCGAAGGTCGGCCCGGTGTTCGGCACGGCGCTCACGCGCGTCGAGCAGGGCAAGCAGTCCGCGGCCGAGGCGTGGACGCAGGCGTTGAAGGAAGCGACGGACGCCGCGAAGTGACGGCGGTCCGCACGAAGACCGAGGCGGCTCCGGCCGTCTCGGTTCCTTCTTCTCCGCAACCGAAGCGCCTCAGGCTGAGCAGCTGGGACGCCAGGTACACGCCGTACCTGATCATCGCGCCGTTCTTCGTGGTGTTCGGGATCTTCGGGCTCTACCCGCTGGTGTACACGGCGTGGGTGTCGCTGCACGACTGGCAGCTGATCGACGGTGACCAGGGATTCGTCGGTCTCGCCAACTACGCCGAGCTGTTCGGTGACGCCAAGTTCTGGAACGCGCTGTTCAACACGCTGAGCCTGTTCGTGCTCTCGACGATGCCGCAGCTGCTGGCCGCGCTGGGCCTCGCGGCGTTGCTGGACCGGGGTTTGCGCGGCAGTGCGTTCTGGCGCGCGGGAGTGCTGCTGCCCAACGTCATCTCGGTCGCCGCGGTGGCGCTGGTGTTCGCGCAGTTCTTCGGCCGCGACTTCGGCATCGTGAACTACCTGCTGGGGTTCGTGGGTATCGACCCGATCGACTGGCGCGCGGAGACGTGGGCCTCGCACCTCGCGGTGTCCACAATGGTCATGTGGCGCTGGACCGGGTACAACGCGCTGCTCTACCTGGCGGCCATGCAGTCGGTGCCGAAGGACATGTACGAGTCGGCCACATTGGACGGTGCGTCGCGCTGGAGGATGTTCTGGTCGATCACCGTGCCGTCGATCCGGCCGACGATCCTGTTCACCGTCGTCACCTCGACGATCGGCGGTCTGCAGCTGTTCGCCGAGCCCGCGCTGTTCGACCCGGGGTTCGCCGCCAACAACTCCACCGGCGGCTCCGACCGGCAGTTCCAGACGCTGGTGCTCTACATGTACGAGAAGGGCTTCCGGCTGTTCGACGCCGGGTACGCGGCCACCATCGCGTGGATGCTGTTCCTGGTCGTCCTGGTGGTCGCGGTCATCAACTTCTCGCTGACGCGGCGCATCGCGGGCAAGGGGTGATCACGTGAAGAACGCCAAGGCCGGCCCTCTGCTCTACGGGTTCCTGGTCGCCGTGCTCGCGGCGTCGGTGTTCCCGCTGTACTACTCGTTCATCGTGGCGTCGAAGGACAACTCGGTCCTCGGCGAGAAGGTGCCGCCGCTGGTCCCCGGCGGGAACCTGGTCGAGAACATCACCCGCGTCTTCGACACCGTCGACTTCTGGCTCGCCATGCAGAACTCGTTCATCGTGGCGGCGACCGTGGCGATCTCGAACGTCGTGCTGGGCACGCTCGCGGGCTTCGCGTTCTCGCGGCTGCGGTTCAAGGGGCGCGACTCGCTGTTCCTGGTCGTGCTCGGCACCGCGATGGTCCCGACGCAGCTCGGCGTGATCCCGCTGTACATGCTGATGTCCGACCTCGACTGGTACGGCACATTGCAGGCGGTCATCGTGCCGGTGCTGATCGGGTCGTTCGCGGTGTTCTGGATGCGCCAGGCGTGCGAGGAGACCGTGCCGTACGAGCTGATCGAGGCGGCGCGCGTCGACGGGTGCTCGGTGCTGCGGACGTTCTGGCACGTGGGCTTCCCGGCCGTGCGGCCCCAGGCCGCGGTGCTGGGCATGTTCACGTTCATGACCGCGTGGAACGACTTCTTCTGGCCGTTGATCGTGCTGGACCCCAATGACAGCCCGACCGTCCAGGTGGCGCTGTCGACGCTGGCCAGCGGGTACTACACGGACTACTCGCTGATGCTGGCCGGCGCCTCGCTCGCGGTGCTGCCGGTGATCGCGATCTTCGTCCTGCTGTCCCGCCAGATCGTCGGCGGCATCATGCAGGGTGCCCTCAAAGGGTGAAACACCGCAGGGACGAGACAGAGCAGGGAGTGCGCTGAATGACGACCGACTCGGACGTCGAGGTCGGGCGGGAGGTGCTGACCTTCCCGCCGGACTTCCTGTGGGGAGCAGCGACCGCGGCGTTCCAGATCGAAGGCTCGACCACTGTGGACGGTCGCGGCCCCTCGATCTGGGACACGTTCGCCGCCACGCCCGGCAAGGTGCTGGCCGGTGACACGGGTGACCCGGCCTGCGACCACTACAAGCGGTACGAGTCCGATGTGGACTTGATGAAGTCGCTGGGACTGGCCTCGTACCGGTTCTCCGTCGCCTGGCCGCGGATCCAGCCCAGCGGCAGCGGGAAGGTCGAGCAGCGCGGGCTCGCGTTCTACGACCGGCTCGTGGACTCGTTGCTGGAGAAGGACATCCAGCCGCTGGTCACGCTGTATCACTGGGACCTGCCGCAGGTCCTGGAGGACTTCGGCGGCTGGCGCAACCGCGACACGGCCTACCGCTTCGCCGACTACGCCGCCCTCGTGCACGAACGGCTGGGCGACCGGGTGCAGGCGTGGACGACGCTGAACGAGCCGTGGGTGTCCGCGTTCCTGGGCTACGGCAACGGGATCCACGCGCCGGGCATCACCGACGCGGTGGCGTCCCTGGAGGCGGCGCACCACCTGCTGCTCGCGCACGGTCTCGCCACCCAGGCGTTGCGCGCGCAGGCACCGGAGTCGCACCGGCTGTCGATCGTGCTGAACTTCAGCACGATCTGGGGCGACGACGCGGAGGCGGTCAGGAAGGTCGACGGGCTGCAGAACCGCATCCTGCTCGACCCGATCTGTGGCCGCGGGTACCCCTTGGACGTCCTCCAAGACACCACCTGGCTGGGTGACTGGACGAACGTGGTGCGCGACGGGGACATGGAGACCATCGCGACCCCGATCGACTGGATCGGCGTCAACTACTACAACCCGACCCGCGTGGCGCCGGCGGATCCCGACTTCGTGCCCGCCGGGCCGCACGCGGGCCTGCGGGGCGTGACCATCCAGCCTCCGCAGGGCGAGCTGACCGGGTTCGGGTGGGAGCAGAACGCCGACGCGTTCACGGAGCTGCTCGTGCGGCTCTCCCGCGACGCCGGCGGGGTGCCGCTGGTGGTCACGGAGAACGGGTCCGCGTTCCCCGACGTCGTGGACCCGATGGGCCGTGTGGTCGACGTCGAGCGGACGAAGTACCTGGTGGACCACGTGCGCGCGGTGCACCGGGCGATCTCCGAAGGCGCGGACATCCGCGGCTACCTGGCGTGGTCGCTGCTCGACAACTTCGAGTGGGCGGCCGGGTACTCGCAGCGGTTCGGGATCGTGCACGTCGACTTCGAGACGCAGCGGCGCACGGTGAAGGAAAGCGCGGCCACGCTGTCCCGGATCATCGGGCAGAACGGGCTTCCCGCGCACGGCTACACCGTTTAGCTCACCAGACGGGCCGAGGGGGGCCTTGGCGCTCTCACCTGCGGATACTTCTGTGCCGCAGGTGAGAGCGCTCTCTTACTTACCGCCTGCGCAGGACCCTCGGGTCGGCGTGCAGGTTGTCCGCGAGCCTGATGGTGATGAACTCGTTGTTGTCCGGCTTGCCCGGCGTGCGGCCCGACGACGACGGGAAGTTGTTGTCGTTGAGGATCGCGAGAGTGCGGTCGTCGAGGATCGTGACGTCCTCGATCGTGACGAACGGGAAGCGGAACGGGTCCGCGTTGCCGCCGACGTGCTTGGGGTTCGCGAGGTCCAGCAGGTCGGCGACGAGCGTCTTGTCGAGCTTGCCGTCCCTGTTCCGATCGCGCTTGTCGGCGAGGTAGACCTTCTTGTGCTTGGCGGCGTCGCCCTGGCCGCCGTCCCGCTCGATGATCAGCAGGCGGTTGCTGTCAACCGCGATCGCGTCACCGATGGCGAAGGCGGGGTCTTCCAGCTGGTAGAGCCACTTCTTGCCGGTGAACGCGTTGGACGCGATGTCGAACTCGTTGAGCCGCAGGGTGCCCGGCTCGTCACCGGCGACCGTGCCCTCCAGCAGCGCGTTGAGCGTCTTGCCGTCCGGGGACTGCGTGATGCCCTCGAAGCCCTTGCTGCCACCGAGGTTCGGGTTGCCGGCGGGGTTCTCGGGAGCGCGCACGCCCGGCAGCGGGACCGGTGGCGCCATCACGCGGCCCGCGCGGTCGAAGTGCAGCAGGTACGGGCCGAACTCGTCACCCATCCAGTAGGTGCCGTCGGCGCCCCTGGTCACCGACTCGATGTCGATGTCCGCACCGGTGATCACCCGGTCCGGCCTGGTCAGCGCGAACGGGATGTGGCCGTCCGGGTCGGTGAGCGTGATCCCGCCGACGACGTCGACCTTCCCGGTCTTGAAGTCCGGCGCGATGCGGTTGATGCGCAGGAGCCAGTCCGCGCTGTTGGCCTTGGTGCCGTAACCGTTGTCGGAGATGACGTCGAACGTGCCGTCGCTGTTGCGGACCAGACCGCTGAAGCCCTGGATCGGCTGGTCGGCGAACGGCGGCGTGACCCCGTTGATCGGGGTCGTCCCCAGCGCGGCGCCGCTCGGTTCGCTGCCGGGCAGGTAGGTCTCGGCGGGCAGTGAGGCGAAGTTGGTCAGGGTGGCCCTCTTGGGGCCCTTCTGACTCGCCGCTTCGGGAGCGGCGACGGTGGGCGTGGCCAGTGCCGTGACGGTGAGCAGGGTGAGGCCTACGGCCAGTGTTCTCCTCATGCGCGAACCCTATGTCGATCGTTTTACTCATGGTTCGCGCCGCGGCAACAAGCTCGGTGAACTCTTGACTCATGACGACGACCTGGCGAATGCGCATCGAAATAAGCGACAGCCCCGGCGCGCTCGCCCGCGTCACCGTCCGGCTGGCCGCGGCCGACTGCAACGTCCTCGCGCTGCACGTGATCCCCGTTCCCGGCGGTGTGCTCGACGAGATCGTCGTGAAGGCGGGAGAGGGCGTGCTGCCCGCGGACCTCGTCGACGCCGTGCGCAGCGAGGGCGGCAAATGCGTGGGCATCACCGGCGCCGACGTGAAGGACCTGGTCGACGAACCGACGGCGGTGCTGCGGGCGGCCAGGATGGCGCTGACCGACCCGGACCAGACCGCGGAGGCGTTGCGCCAGGTGCTGGCCGCGGACGCGGTGACCTACGGCGAGGCGGCGGACGGCCAGGTCCAGTTGGGAGACATGGTGGCCCGGCGCGGCTGGGCCAGGTTCACCCAGGTCGAGCTGGCGCGTGCGCACGCGCTGCTCGACCTCCTGGCCGCTCCGGCACCCGCCGTGCGCGGCATGCTCAGCGATGACGGCGCGGCACTGGTCCTGCGTCCCGGCACCAGCGCGGACGAGGACGCCGTCGCCGACCTGCACACCCGCTGTTCCATGAGGACGTTGTTCAACCGGTACCACTCCGGCATGCGCACCGTGCCCCGCCGCTGGCTGCACCGGCTGCTCAACCCGCCGCGCGGAACCACGATCATCGCCCAGTGCGCGGACCAGGCGGTGGCCCTGGGCCAGCTCATCCACACCGGCACGTCGGACTGCGCCGAGATCTCGCTGCTGGTGGAGGACGCGTGGCAGCGCCGAGGCGTGGGCGCGGCACTGCTCGGCGCGCTCGCCTCGGACGCCCGCGCCGCCGGCTACACCGAGCTGGTCGCGTGGTGCCTGCCGTCGGAAAGCGCCCTGGTGCGGACAGCCGCTCGCGCAGGTCTTCCGGCCACGACACGCCGGGAGGACGGCCTGCTCAGGGTGTCCATTGCCCCACGCGGGCGCGCTCTGAAGACGCCAATTGCGACGGGCATGGCTGAAAAAACACGATGAACAGCGCGGAAACCCTCCTCGGAGATCGCTTGCGGCTAAGCTGACCGGCGGCTCAAAGGTTTTCATCGAGGAGTGGTGGTGCACGTGTCCAACCACGCGCGTCCGACGTTGGAGGACGTGGCCGCGAGGGCTGGGGTCAGCCGCGCCACGGCGTCACGAGTGCTGAACGCGTCGCCGCGGGTCAGCCCCGAGGCACTGGAAGCCGTCAACGCGGCTGTGTCGGCGCTGGGCTACCAGCCGAACCGCGCCGCTCGCGCGTTGGTGACCCGTCGAACCGGTGCCGTGGCCGTGGTGTTCTCCGAGCCCGAGCCCAAGATCTTCGACGACCCGCACTTCGCCCGCCTGATCCGCGCCGGGGCCCGTGCGCTCGCCGACGTCGACGTGCAGATGGTGCTGATGCTGGTGCACTCGCCCGACGACCAGGCTCGAGCGCACCGGTTCCTCGCGGGTGGGCACGTCGACGGTGCACTGGTGTTCGCGCCGCACCGCAACGACGAGCTCGTCTCGATCGTGAAGAAGCTGCCGTTGCCGGTGGTGTACGCCGGTAAGCCGTGGGGGTCGTTGCGGGGGATGCACCTCGTCGACAACGACAACGAGGGCGGGGCTGTGCTGGCTACTGAGCATCTCAAGTCGCTGGGGCGTAAGAAGATCGTGCACGTTTCCGGGCCGTTGGACGAGTTGTCCGCCATTGATCGGTTGAACGGGTTCAAGTCGGCCTTGTCGTTGGATGACAAGGGTGCTGCGAAGCTCACCGAGGATGGTGGGTTCACCCGTGAGGGTGGGCGGAAGGCCATGTCGGCGCTGCTGGCCAAGGTGCCTTCGGTGGATGCTGTGTTCGTGGCTTCCGACCTGATGGCGGCTGGGGCGTTGGAGACGTTGCACGAGGCTGGGAAGCGTGTGCCTGAGGATGTTGCTGTGGTCGGGTTCGATGACCATGTTGCTATTGCTGAGCACACTTCTCCGCCGCTTACCTCTGTGCGGCAGGATTCTGATGAGCAGGTCAAGCACATGGTCGAGCATTTGATGAAGCTGCTTCGGGATGAGACGGTCAAGTCGAAGAAGCAGATGTTGCCTACGGTTTTGGTTCGGCGCGAGTCTGCTTGAGGGGCGCCTGTTTGGGCGTGACGCGAGTTTGCGGGTGGTTGGCTTGCGTTGGGCGGGTCACGTTCCGTGCGATCCGCGGCTTTGTGGGTGGTCACCTTGCGTTGAGCGAGTCCCGTTTAGGACGCGGGGCTCCGCCCCGGACCCCGCCAATCTGATCAAAGACCAGCCAGCGCCGCTTGCGGGTTGATGGCACGCCTGTTGCGTTCGGCGGCTGCCA